>DATFMK010000690.1:0-7314 GCA_035267005.1 Balneolales bacterium | reverse complement strand
CAAGCTGACATAATTTCGTTATGATTTCCTAAGTCCGACAGCCATCTGGTCGAAAATATTACGCTTGAAACGTTTCCGAATATGTTGAAAAAGTAATTCTTCCTTTCCTCATTAGGCACGGCAAAATTTCGCAGCTTTTTTTTAGCGTCCTCAAAATCGAGGATCGGTTTATTTTTTATAAGTTACTTTATTTACAATATGATATGTATTACTTCATATTGGTTACGCGAATAATTCGGGTTAACCGAGAGGCACATATGATCTCCCAATAATTAAAATAAAAAAGTGCATCTACGTAATGAATATGCTCTTTAAATAAATTTAGGATCTGCTTAATAATGAATAATTCTTTCAATTGCATCACTGATTTTCTCGACACCTGGCATTACGGCCTCCATTAGACCTATGTTATAGGGGACGGGTATATTAGGCATTGTAACCCTTTCAACAGGTGCATCGAGTAGATGAAAAGCATCACTCATTAAAACAGCACTGATCTCGGCACCGAAACCAGATGTTTGCGTATCTTCATGAACAATCAAACAGCGATTCGTTTTCTTTAATGATTCAATGATTGCTTGTTTATCCCAAGGCATCAGTGTTCTTAAATCTAAAATATCAGCGGATACTCCGGTTTCCTCAACAGCCATTTCACTTCTCTCAGTCATGGCGCCCCAAGTGACGATTGTAATTTCATCACCTTCCCTGATTTTTTTTCCTTTTCCAAATGGAACCACAAATTGATCACCAGGATAAGGACGACGGGCGTATTTAGCATCTAACAGATTGCGGTGTTCAAAAAACATTGTCGGATTATTACTTCTCATAGCCGTTCGCAATAATCCAACGGCATCTTCTACATTAGATGGAAAAGCAACCTGCCAACCAACGGAATGCAAAAATTCCACTTCATTACACAAGCTATGCCATGGATCACCGACCTTTGCAAAGCCACCTGGCATTCTCACTACGATTGGAGCAGCATAGCGATTCGCTGTTCTCCAACGAACAGTTCCACAATTATGCAATTGTTCCGTTGCCGGATCAGCATATTTTCTGAATTGAATTTCCGCGACGGGCATCAGTCCGGCATAAGCCATGCCTACAGCCCGGCCTATGATTCCTTCTTCAGACAAACTGGTATCAAAAACCCGTTCTATACCAAATTCTTTTTGCAGGTCCAAAGTTGCTGCATGTACACCACCTTTTAAACCGACATCCTCACCAAAAACTAATAATTTCGGATTTGTCTTAAGCTCATATTGCAAGGTCCTTCGAATTCCCTCAACAATATTAATTCGTTTCTTTTCGGGATCAGGAGATTCACTACTTTCCGGAAACGTATGTCCCTCTGTCGCTAATCCACCTATCTGCTGAATATCTGGAGAGCCATCCTCATTGATTTCAGCAAATTCATACTTTCCTGTTTCCGAAGGATCTGGCTCAGGACGATTTAATGCAGCTTTACTTGCTTCTTTGACTGCCGTTTTAGTTTCTTCTTCCATGGCTGTCCAATCTTCATCGGAAACCTCATTGGGAACAAGAAAATTCTTTAATTTTTTTAAGGGATCATTTGCTCTTTCTTCTTTTAAAAGCTCTTCACTCTTATATGATTGATTATCCTGATAAGAGTGACCATTTAAACGTGGAACCGTTAATCGAATTAATGCCGGACCTTTACGGTCTCTTACATAATCTACCGATTGCCGGAGTAATTCATAAGCCTCCTCAGGTTCCGTCCCCTCACCATTAAAAATCCTGATATTTTTAAAAGAATAGAGATTATTGGCAATATTTCCACCTGGAGTCTGATAATCGCTTTTTACTGAAATTCCGTAACTATTATCTTCAATGTAGAATAAAACCGGTAAATTTTGTGTCGTTGCAATCGTCAACGCCGACCAAAAGCCATTGGTAGCCACCGATCCGTCACCACCCAAAACTACCGAAATAGCATTATTGTATGCAGACTCTTTTAAAACTTTTCGACGATATTCAATGGCTTGAGCCCAGCCAATCGATGGAGTATACTGTGAACCAACATCGCCAGCCATCGGCAAAACTTTCGCACCATTCTTATTAGGAAGATTACAAACAACACCAATATCACGACCATTGCTATATCCGCCTGATTTGCCCATGGGAGCAGCTAAGGCATCCTCATTCGATAATCCCAAACTCAACAATAAGGGACGGGATCTATAATAAGCGCTCGCTGCATCGTGCTGATGAGTTAACAAAGAACCAAGTAATATTTGTCCCAATTCATGGCCTCGTGCAGAGAATTGATATAAAACTTTTTTTTCAGGAACTAATTTATTTTCTTCCAGATCGTCCATAGCTCTGGAGGTCAATACCAATCGCGCAACATTTTGCCAGTCAAGGCCTTCAAGTACCGTTGCATTTTCGTCCTTACTTGATGCTTTCATAAAAATAGTCCATTAATTATCTGTTAAAAAATTTATCAAAGAGCCTGAAATCCATTAATAATCATCTTTTAAACCAGGATTTTTTATTTCTGTTATTTCATAAAGTTTATAAAGCTCGTAAATACGAAATGATTTATTATAAAAAACTCGATGTGATACTTTTTATAAGAACGCTATCCTTTTTCTGACATTAATATAGAGTCCGCTATTAGAAATAAAAACGAGACTATGCTATTTATTTACTAAAAAAGATAATCATTAATCTCTCATTAGCCTTATTAACCCGGATTATTCACCAAGAAATTTTGTCGTGTCCCGAAAGCTTTCGGGATAAAAATGTGCATGAAACGTACAATGGTACATTGATTAAGCATTTTTAAATTCAACGCAGAGCATGGCCAAATTTCGCAGCTCTTTTTAGATTCCTCAAATTTGAGGAAAGCTTTATTATCTTCAAAATATTGTTTTTTACAAAGGTTATGTATTGTTTATTGTAGTATACGTGAATAATGTGGGTTAATGATATGAGATATATAATGTAGAAACTCTCATTTTAAATAATTATCTCTTCGTTCTCCTCTGACTTGAATTCAATCACGTCACCATTTGTAGATTTCTTCAAAACTTTTTTCGAAATGATCCAGTTCCTCATCAGTCCCTATGGTAATACGGACACCATTTGGCATACCAAAACCACCTAATCGTCTTAAAATAACTCCCTTTTTCAGCATTTCCTGAGTAAAGGTTATTGCCTCATCTTCAGTAGGAAATACAATCATCACAGCATTCGAATACGTTGGAACATATGTAATATGATTACGCTCGAAAAATGAATATAATCGTTGTCTCCCTTTCGAAACCATATTTCTGGTTTTGTTCAGGAAATCCTCATCATCCAACGCTGCGAGTGCGGCAGCTTGGGCAAGCGTAGTAGGCTCAAAGGTCAGTTTAACCTTATGAAGTGTAGAAATCAGATCTTCATGTCCCACACCATATCCGATTCTAAATCCGGCCAGACCATAAGCCTTAGAAAAGGTTCTTAAAGTCAGAACATTATCAAATTTATAAGAGAGAGAATCGGGAAAATCGGAAAGGTCTTTCGAGAATTCAAAATAAGCCTCATCCATGACTACCAGGACATCTTCAGGCACCTGTTTTATAAAAGATTCAAATTCAGGTCTCGTTATATAAGTTCCGGTCGGATTATTTGGATTGGCAATGTAGATCATCTTGGTATATTCGTTTATCGAATCCAAAATGGCCTGTAAATCAAATCGATAATCTTCAGTCAGCGGTAATTGCTGGAGTTTAATACCTCTAATGGATGCTTGTATACGAAATCCCAAAAAAGTGACATCCGCCGTTATAGCTTCATCGTCATTGTTAAAAAAAGCTTTCGTAATCATTGAAATGACGCTTTCTGATCCGCTCCCAATGACAATATTTTCGGGTTTTACGTTCAAACGGCTTGCAAGCTTTTTCTTGAGTTTTCTGGATATCGGATCCGGATAATCCTGAATATTACGTAACGCGTCTAATACAGCATCTTTTACTTTGGGACTACAGCCCAATCTATTTTCGTTTGAAGCTAATTTTGAAATTTTTGGAGGCTGATATGTCTCTACAACTTCTGTAATAGTCTTTCCTGCAATATATGGTTTTAACTCTCTTATATTCTCAGGAACCAATTCCTTTTTTCGCTCTAATAACATATTCTCTAATTCCTTTGGAATAGTTTAATTTTGCGCTTATATCTAAATATTTATCACGATATTGAAAAATTCATTTTCCAATTCTTTAGGTATAAAATAGAGTATAATATACAAAAAAGCGCTTTTATTTTAGATAAAAAATCTTATTACAATATAATCCTTTAGTTATAAAAAGGTAAGGATAGAACACTACGGGGCTAAAAGATAATCATCATTGTTACAAAAATTTCTATTAACGCTAATGATCAGATTAGATTTATAAAATTATATCCCTAACAAAGTATCCTGTTAAATATAAAATTTTTAAAAGATGGTCATCGTAGACTTTGAGCGAGGGGACAAAATTAATCTTACTTTAAGGGATGTAATTTTACAGAATAAACGATAACTTCCGTATGCTCATTATAATCATTTCAGTAGCAGAGTCTTAGAATAAGTAATAATATCAATACAACTAAAGTAAACACGATTAACATATATGTCTAAACACCGCTTTCAATCATTAAAAAAAGTTTTCTTTTTAATGATATTCCTGGCATTTACACCTATCAGTTCACTTTATGCCCAGCAAGTTTTAAAAATTCTGGCAAGTGACACTTTTATTGGCACATTTAACGGGGCATTATTAGGTGGAGGAACCATGGCACTCGCTAATAGCACTGATCTCACTCCAATGCGTTATGGTGTTGGATTCGGAACCCTTTACGGATTAGGCGTCGGTGCAATCGATCTGTCGAATGCAAAAGAAGACTCACCATATAGAATTCATGGTGCATTGAATAATGCTAATTACTCAACACAAATTGTATTACTCGATACATTTTATGGAGGTGCAACCGGAACCGTTATTGGAATGGCTATAAGTTTGATCGCAAATAAATCGATCGTGAAGGGGTTACAATATGGAAGCGGCGCAGGTGTTTGGGCTGGTTTTGGTTTCGGTCTGATTGATTCCTTTTACTTAAGTCAACATGGCTACGGTCTAAATCATCATTACTCATCTGCTTTAAATCGTAATCGCTCGGGATTAATTCAAATTCCTACTTCAAGGAAAAGTACCCTTTCATTCATTTCTCCGATAGCTATACAAACCGTAAGCCGGTCTGCTCAAAATTATCAAGTAAAGACACATTTTGGCATTCGGTTAGCTCAATTACATATATCTCTATAAAAATACAGGGTAAAACCATTTTAAGTTTTACCCTATTGTATATTTAATATTTACATAAACTTATAAGCTACTAATCATGATCATGATCATGTCCGTGTTTATGTTCATGTTTATTCGTCAATGCAACCAACAACGATTTTACCGTATTTATATGACCGGATAAAGATGGATGAAAGCCATCATTTAAATAATTCCAGGCTTCTGGTGGTTGTCCCATTCTTGTACCCAATGGATCTACAATAAATCCTTTTTTGCCAGAAATCACATCACGAAACTGGACCAAATCTTTTTCCTCGAGTATGCTATTAAATTCAGGTGTTTCATCCATAATTTCTTTAATGGCAGGTGGAGGAGTAATCCAAATTGGTGGATTATTAGTGATATCTTCAATAGCCAAACTTATTGTATTCAGATTTTCCCAAAATTCTGTTAATGACACAATTGTTCGATTGGCTGCAAAATTCTTACGCATCGCGTCATGGGAACCTAATGCTACAATAATCCAATCTGGTTTTTGGGTAATAACGTCTCTGTCAAATCTTTGCAATGCACTAAATGTCGTATCATCAACAATAGCCGCATTTATAAAATGAAGATCCCGGTCCGGCAAAGCTATTTGTAATAAATGTTTAAAAATTTCAAACCAGCTCTGTAAATCATCGGTTATGGAATCCCCCAGAACTAATACAGTTTCATCCTCATCAAATGGAAGGTTTTGAACTCTTTCAACAATCTCATCCTCTTTTAAAAGTTCGATGGCTGCCTTTTTAACATTATCATCAAATTCTTCCCGTATTTCTTTTAATTCCTCAACTGGTAATCCAATAAATGAAGCCACCGATTTTAAATCTTTAACTCCTGGTAAAAGAGGAAATCTTTTTTCCAGATTAAGAAACTGGATCAGATACTTTAATACTTCTTTTCTCTCTTCTTTAGTTAATTTATTTTCCGCCATAAATTTTAAATTTTAATTATTCAGGTATCAATTTCTTTTATCAATTCTTGCACCAATTCAGGTGTGCCCTTTGCCGCAGAATTTCCTACAAAATGATAATTCTGTTTTATTTGAATATCGGGTTTAGCCGGATCTATAATATACACCTGAGTATCGTCTGATACATACTCTAACAAACCAGCTGCCGGATAAACAACAAGCGATGTTCCAATTACAATGAAAATGTCCGCTTTTTTAGCCACCTTGATGGCCGTTTCCATCATGGGAACGATCTCACCAAACCACACGATATGTGGCCGTAATTGAGACCCCTTTTCACACAAGTCTCCTGATTTAATGTCCGAATCCCCAATATTATAAATCAAATCCGGGTCAACAGAACTACGTGCTTTGTCAATTTCTCCGTGTAAATGAATAACATTTGTAGAGCCGGCCTTTTCATGTAGTTTGTCCACATTTTGCGTAATAACAGAAACATTAAAGTAATCTTCAAGTTGTGCTAACGCTTTATGTCCTTTATTGGGTACCGCATTTAAAGCCTGTTTACGCCTTTCATTGTAGAATCTAAGCACTTTATCAGGATCATTTTGCCATCCATATACAGAAGCGACTTCCATAACATCATAGCCTTCCCATAAACCTCCTGAATCTCTGAAAGTGGTCAATCCACTTTCGGCACTCATTCCAGCTCCTGTCAATATTACAATTTTCATCATCTAATAATTTGGAATACAAATGTTTCGATATTTCTATTATCACAAATTTTTCAGTTATTGTATTATATCAAGAGAACATTACTAAATAATTAACGAATAATATTGAATAATATGGCTTTTCCACCTATAAAAACATCTCTTCCTAATAGTAAGGAACTTAAAACCATTATTAAAGTTGGTGATCATGAAGTTATTACGGATGAACCCGTCGAATCCGGAGGAAATGACGAAGGTCCCACCCCAACACAACTTGCGATCTCCTCTCTCGGTGCGTGCGTTGCCATGACCATAAAGATATATTTAGATCACAAAAATTGGGATTTTGACTCAA
>DATFMK010000689.1:0-4673 GCA_035267005.1 Balneolales bacterium | reverse complement strand
GATTAAACAACAAAAAAGATATTATACATTACGCAACCCTATATCATTATTATGAATTTCTCCAGGAGAGCAGCCTAACAGTTCTTACCTTTTGATTTGAAATTATTATACGTAACGCAATATTATCCTCCAGAAACAGGTGCCGGCGCTACCCGTGCCGAAGCTATGGTCCGATATCTTTCAGCTTTGGGATGGGAGATCGATGTCGTTACGGAATTGCCTAATTATCCTGAGGGTAAAATACATTCAAATTACCACTCTTCATTTTTTAAGAGGGAACAAACAGGTTCGATCACGGTCAACCGAATTTGGGTATGGGCCAATCGAAGGGAAACATTTCTTCAGCAAATCGCTTTCTTTACCTCATTCATGGTTTCCAGTTTCCTTTACCTGATTTTGAATCCACGAAAATATAATGTCATTTATGTTTCCTCGCCCCCCATATTCGGCGCGATCAGCAGCTGCATCATCTCTAAAATATTCCGTTCCCCTTTTGTTCTTGAAGTACGTGACTTATGGCCGGATTCGGCTACCGGCATTGGTGCCTTTTCCCAAAACTCTCATTGGTATCAATTCGGAAAACGCATCGAAAAATGGCTTTATAAAAAAGCAGATCTCATCATTCCGGTAACCAAAAAATCCGAGCAATATATACTCAATCAATACCCGGATACAAAAACCTTTGTCATTCCCAACGGAGTAGATATCCGACAATTTCGTCCCATTGAAAATGCATACGATCTATTGGAAGAATCGCTTAACAATAATAAATTTCGAGTTGGATTTGTCGGCTCACTCGGCGTTATCCACGACTTTCGAACCACATTGCGTGCTGCCAAAATCTGTGAACGGGATCCGGACATTGAGTTTGTCATTATCGGGGACGGAAGAAACCGGTCCCTGCTTTTAAAACTGATGAAGGATTACCAATCCAAAAATATTCGATGGCTCGGACTTAAAAATCACTCGAAGATACCGGCTTATATATCTACATTCGACATTGGCATTAATCCTGTCAATGATACTGATATTTTTAAAACGATTGTAACCGTAAAATTTTATGAATATTTGGCTTGTAATGTGCCTGTTATTTCTCTGGCACGCGGACTAATGAAAGAATTTGGGGAACAAAGTGAATCAGCTATCACACTGGAACCCGGAAACGGACAGAAACTGGCCGAAACGATATTATTTCTTAAATCGAATCCCGATCAGCTCGAACAATTAAGAACACAAGCACGTGATTGGGTCATCAAAAATTACGATCGGGAAAAATGGGCAGGGATTTTATCATCATTACTGAAAGAAAGATTTATCGATTCCTGAGATATTTCAGAATAATAAAACAAAATTTCCTTACCCTGATAAAAGGTGGAGAAGATCATTACTGTAAAATAAAGTGAGTTCGAGATAAAAACATTCTTAAAACTATGTTTTGATAGGAATATTTTACTTTGAAGATTTCTCTCTCCGTTCGAAATAACGCTCAAAGACGTTATTATCCGTTAATAAACAGAATAATAGGCGTCATCTTGAACCCACTTTTTTGGTGAAAGTTCTTAGAAGTTAAATAAAGGGGAAAAGTTACCTTTTAGCACTTATAAATATATCAACATTAAAATAGTTTTTTTGCTGATTTAACTGGTTAATGCGACAGGTAATCAGAATTTATGAAACGCAGATCCGAATTTATAGAACATGTGGCAACACTGGCTGGGGGAACAGGTTTCGCACAATTGATACCTTTGCTCGTTGCGCCCTTACTCACCCGGTTATACACGCCGGGCGAATACGGAATTTTGTCGCTTTATGTGTCGACTTGTGCGATCATTTCGGTTGTATCTACCGGACGTTACGAATTAGCCATCCTACTTCCCCCAAAATATATTGATGCCGATAGACTTACGCTCTTATCATCCGGATTAGCACTAATTACGGGAATAACCACATTTTTTATTTTTGTGATTCTCATAAAGCCCATTAGTCATATTCTCTTTCCCGGTTTTAACTTGAATTGGTTCTATGTGGCCCCGCTCACTATCATTTCATTAGGAATATATCAATCTTTCTCCTATCGGCTAAACAGGGATAAAGAGTATAAAACAATTGCCGGAAGTAAAATCGTCAAGAATACGTTCACCGGTATCGGACAAGTCGGTCTTGGCTTTTTAGGAATAGGATCCTGGGGGCTCATCATTGGGAAAATTCTGGGGGAAATATCGGCATCCGGATACCTCGGGCGTAAAATTCGAACAATAACCGGTAAATTCAGCACATTATGGTCCAAGCCGGACATTAAAAAACTGGCCAAAGAACACCTCAATTTTCCAAAATTTAATGCCTTTCATGCATTAACGACCACGGTATCGGCCAATTTGCCTATTCTGATTCTAACCAGCTTCTTCGGCACCTCCACAGCCGGACTATTTGGATTAAGCATGCGGATATGTTATGCACCGGTAAGTATTCTTGCCGCATCAATCGGACAAGTGTTCAGCCGAAAAATTTCCGAGATTCATAAGGAAACTGGAGATATCACCCGATTCACTTTTAAAACGCTGCTATCATTAACCTTTTTGGGATTGATACCTTTTCTCATTTTACTCATTTTTGCCCCCCGATTATTCTCATTCGTATTTGGTCAGCAGTGGAAAATCGCTGGTATCTTTTCCCAATATCTGACAAGCTGGTACTTTTTATCCTTTCTGGTCTCTCCCATTATGTATATCCCCATGATGCTTGGTAAACAGAAAAAGGCATTTATCATAGAAATGGTATCTTTCACGATTCGTTTTTGTGCTTTAATGTCAGGAGTTTATTACCATAATGAATATATGAGTGTTTTTGCTTATAGTCTGGGCGGGTCTGCGATATTACTATATATGCTTTTGTGGATAATCAAACTGGCACGCAACACCAAAACATCGGCTCTCAATACTCAAAAGTTGTAATATGATGGCAGATATTTATTTACTCACTGCAATACAACACATTAGTTACTTTTAATATCTTGTTAATTTTTCACCATAAAGTTGTAGATTTTATAATTTCAAATAAATATGGATTCCAATTCACATAATCAGAATATTAATCTTCTGGAAATCCTTCGGGTGTTATATCGCTGGCGAAAAACGCTGATCACTAATTTTATCGTAATCAGCATCCTCGCGATTGTGATCAGTTTGATATTGCCCAAAAAGTACCAATCCACATCTGTCATTATTCCACCCGGACCAACGAGCGGACTATCGGCTTTTTTACCGAGCGATATGACCACAGGCTTAAGCACTGCGATAGGTGGTATTCTCGGCAATGCATCTGATCAGGCCAATAAATGCATAGCTATTTTGAACAGCAGAACGCTGGTTGTGAAGACTATCCGCAAATTTGACTTGATGAAACGTTTTGGATCTCCAACCATCGAAGATGCTATCAAAACGTTTAAAAGCAACGTTAATGTCACTTTAAACGATGACGGAACCATAAGTATAACAACAACTACAGAAACAGGATTTTTTCATCCTCATAAAGAAGTGATCAAGGCTCAGCATCTGTGTGCAGATATCTCCAATTATATGGTCAATCAGATGGATAAGAAATATGTAAAACTGGATACCAAACAGGCACACGACCGAAGAATACTTATTGGAAACCGGTATGATAAGAATAAGAAAGATTTAAATGCCATCGCTCAAAGGATTAAAGCATTTGATGAAAAAAACGGTATGGTTTCCCTGCCCGATCAGATTAAATCGACGGTAAGCGTGGCTTCTGATCTGGAAAGTAAAGTGATCGAATCGCAAATAGCCTTGCGGGCTTTACAACGAACATTCACTTCTAATCAGCCAGAGATAAAGCAGAAGAAAATCCAGATTTCCGAAATGAAACAGAAATTGAATCAAATTCTCACCGGACCTTTAAGCAGAGATTCACTGCAAGTTTTCCCCTCTTTTAAAGAAATCCCTGATCTGGCTGTTCAGTACACAGAACTGAAACGGGAAGCGCGGGTTCAGGAACAACTTTATGAGTTTTTAACGCAGCTGTACGAACAAGCCAAAATACAGGAAGCGCAGGATTCACCGAATATACAAATCATTGATCGAGGTTCAATACCAACCAAACGGACGAGTCCGAGACGATCCATTATCGTGATTCTTACTGTTGTGGCAGGAATGTTATTAACCTGTTCCTACATTTTTCTGGCGGATCGAATGCAGCGTAAAGGATTAAATTGGCATACCATCAAACATCAGATTCAGGATGAAGAAACCTAAAATTACTCAGGATTAGGAAAATTGTGTTCGATCTGTCGAAACCGGTCATACCATCCATTCTTGTTATTCTGATAACTGCGGCAGCACTATTAGTCAATCAACCAATTGTCTTAATTATCGTGGCAGCAACGGGTGCAGCAGGCGTCTATCTGGCATTATCTGATTTTCAGATTCGTGCATTCGATCTGGTTGCTATCCTTATTATCAGCTCAATTCTGCTGCCACCAGCTAGAATACCCGGATCTTTCCCGGATGTACGAATAGAAGAGTTCGTGATTTATTTATTCTTTCCGATTTTACTTTTCTATATAAAACCCCTGGAAATTTCCGATATAAAAAATTTATTATTGGCGATGATACTTTATGCGGGATGTATTTTGGTCTCCATATTTCATTCCG
>DATFMK010000688.1:0-3151 GCA_035267005.1 Balneolales bacterium | reverse complement strand
AAAGGTGCTGCCGCTACGGCACTTTATGGGGAACGTGGTGCTAACGGTGTTATCGTAATTACAACCAAACAGGGTAACAAAACCAAAGGCATTGGGGTATCATTGAATGCCGGTGTTGGTATAGGTTATGTTGATAAAAGCACCTTCCCTAAATATCAGCATGAGTATGGGGCCGGTTACGGAGCGTATTATGCTCCTCCATTTGATCCTACGGTCACTAAATCATTTTTTTTCAATACTGATATGACCGGAAATGGCAAAGCCGATTTGGTAGTCCCTTTTACTGAAGATGCTTCTTATGGTGCAAAATTCAATAAGAATTTGACTGTTTATCAATGGCAAGATGGCAAACTGGTGCCCAAGCCCTGGGTAGCGGCCGCTCATGGGCCCATGTACTTTATGAAACATGCTGTTGACAATCATCAAAGCATATTTGTTGACGGTACGACCAATAAAGGTTATTATAAAATTGGATATACTAGAAAAAATGAAACAGGTATTCTACCGAATAGTGACCTTGGTAAAGACCAATTCAATTTAGGGGGATCATATAAATTAACAGAAAAGCTGAAGGCCACTGGTTCTGTTAACTTTACTAAAACGAGTGGTTTAGGTCGTTACGGTAATGGTTATGATAATATCAACCCAATGACAAATTTCCGTCAATGGTTTGAAACTAATGTAGATTTGAAGCAACAACAACAATCTTATTTTCATGATCATAATAATGATACATGGAATTATGCAGGTTTTGCAGGACAAAAACCAATATTTTGGGATAATCAATACTATAACAGGTACCAAAACTATGAGAACGATAACCGTAATCGTTATTATGGTTTTGCTAAATTACGATATGATCCAGCAAGCTGGGTAAATATTAAAGGTCAAATTTCTTTAGATACGTATAACTGGTTTCAGCAACAACGTATTGCTTACCAAAGTATCGATATTCCACAATATGAGCGATATAATCGCGACTATAGTGAATACAACTACAAGTTGGTTGCTAATTTTAATAAACAACTCACCAAGGATTTAAAATTAACTGGTTTACTTGGCGGAAATATAAGGAAGCAACGTATTCATTCAATTGATCAATCAACGAATGGTGGATTAGGTGTTCCTGGTATTTATGCATTGTCAAATTCAAAAAATGCATTAACTTTTCCAACGGAGCATTATAATCGCCGGGATGTTGATGGTGCATTTGCTGAGGCAACCTTAGTATATAAGAACATGCTGGTATTGGATATGACCGATAGACGGGATGTATCATCTACATTACCGAAGAAGAATGATACTTATTATTATCCTTCCATTTCAGGTGCTTTTACCTTCTCTGAATTGACTAAAAATTCTTTACCATGGCTTAGTTATGCTAAAATACATGCCAGTTATGCAGAAGTTGGTCATGATGCACCAGTATATTCTATTCATAACTCATATGACACATTTGCCCCGTTTGGCGGTATTGCTCTACACTCTAATCCCGGAACTTTAAATAATCCCGAGTTGAAGCCTGAGCGAACCAAAGAATATGAGGTTGGTATTAATACGGAATTTTTAAAGAATCGAATAGGATTTAATGTTTCATATTATAAATCAAATACTATCGATCAGATTATTCCTGCTGCTGTATCGAGAGCAACTGGGTATAACGCTTTCTGGGTAAATGCAGGTAATGTTGAAAACCGGGGCTGGGAAGTTTCAGGTTTCATTCGGCCTGTTCAAACATCTAATTTTGTATGGACTATAAATGCTAACTGGTCACGTAATCGAAATAAAGTTATAAGTTTGGCACCTGGTATTAGTAATTTACAACTTGCTGTATTTCAGAATGGTGTATCTTTGAATGCTACTGTTGGTCAGCCTTATGGTACGTTAAAAGGTACAGACTTCATGTACTACAATGATAATATGAGTCCTAAAGTTGGAACGGGCCCGGCATACAGAAAAGGTGGTGAAAAAATCGTAAATCCCAACACCGGTTATTACGAAAAATCAGGAACCTCGAATAATGTTATTGGTAATATTAATCCGAACTGGACAGGTAGTATTTCCAATACTTTTGAGTACAAAAACTTTTCACTGTCCTTCCAGGTTGACTTACAAAACGGTGGCGATATTTATTCACTTGACATGGCTTATGGTTTGGCAACGGGGCTTTACCCAAGTACTGCTGGTTTGAACAGCAAAGGAAAACCCAAACGTAGTCCTGTCTCGCAGGGTGGTGGTGTATTACTTAAAGGTGTGACTCCCACCGGTTCACCAAATAAAACGTGGGCTGGTGCAACATCGTTTGCTAATCCCTGGGGGTATTACTGGAATCCAGGTAGAGCATTTATCTATGATGCAAGTTTTATTAAGTTACGCCAAGTAGATATCTCTTATTCACTTCCACAAAGACTTGTTTCAAATCTTGGACTTGTTAGAGGAATAGATTTATCACTTGTCGGAAGGAACTTATGGATTATTCAAAAAAATATTCCATATTCTGATCCACAAGCTGGTACAAGTGCAGGTAATATTCAAGGGTTTCAAGGTGGTGCCTATCCTAGTGTAAGAAACATTACCTTCAACATAAGTCTTAAATTCTAATGACCTTAACTATGAAGAAATTTATTATAACAATTACTGCGACGATTATGTTATTGGTGGTTGGTTGTAGTAATATTACAAATATTAATACCGACCCAAAGCGTCCGGCAACGGTACCAGCACCAACGTTATTCTCAAGTGCTGAAAGAAGTTTTTCTAATTTTATGACGAATACGAATGTAAACCGGAATATTTTCCGGTTGATCGATCAGTATTGGACAGAAACAACTTATACTGATGAGAGTAACTATAACTTAGTTTCACGTGCTATACCGGATAATAATTGGAACATATTATACCGCGATGTAATTAAGGATTTAAGTAATGCAACAACAATAATAAATAATGACAAGACTATCGATCCCAAAGTAAAGAAAAATGAATTGGCTTGTATTGAAATATTAAATGTTTATGCATATTCCGAATTAGTAAATATTTATGGAAATGTTCCGTATACTCAAGCTTTAAATGTAAAAATTCCAAATCCAAAATATGATGATGCCAATTCTATATATAAGAATTTAATCAAACGTTTAAATTCTGCTATTGG
>DATFMK010000687.1:0-6389 GCA_035267005.1 Balneolales bacterium | reverse complement strand
CCATCAAAAATGGCTGAACACTATGTCTTGTCCTTTTCCCAATTTTTGATTTTGTTGAACTTCTCATTGTGGAATTTGATGCGTAACTCATTATTTAATGTTAATTTAAATATTTACAATAAAATGCTAAATTCAAATGCTTTTTCATAATTGTCATAATGCAACTAATTAAATCTTTCAATTATCTTGACATCACGTCAGGCAACATTATTTTATTGTAAGAAAGCGTTGAATTTGAGCGATCGTTCCCATAGACTGTCATTTCAAATCTCACAGAATATTGATAATGTGCGTAGTTCACCTACAATGTGTTCATATGCTGAGACGATTATCGATCTGATCTGTTATCATTTCCTCTCCCTCTGGATCTCAATTTGCACTGCAGCTATTTCACTGTTCTTTTGCTAAGGAATCTGTTTGATACCTGTTCCACGCCGTCATGTTAATTTTGCGCCAGACCTAGTTGCGTAAAAGAATTCAATTCATTTTTGAAAAATCGTAAATAATTAAAACGATAGGAGGTGTGTCATGAAAGCAGGTATTTTTTTTACTGGTACAGGGCCAATTCTTATTTTGACTTCTTATGAATCACTTAATGATCCAAAATTAGTTGAGAAGCTTGCTCTCAAGGGAATTAAAAAGTACATCGCTTATGAAATTCAAGAGGATTTGGTGAAACAAAAATATGGGAAGCACTTTAACGTGATCTTGGGCGATTTGAAACAAGCAGACGATTTACGGGTACTTGATTACGACGGGCATCATGTCTTTTACAACTTCTCGATAGATGAAATTGGAGAGCCGATCTATCATGAGGGCTAAGGTGAAGATCTGTCTTTTCGAAGTGTTTAATTTTGTCAGTCGAGAGCATCTTAAATATTTTTGGACCCTATAGTTTTAGAAAGGAGAGAAAAATGTATCTCAAACAAAAAGATATTTTTAGAGCCATGAATAAAAGTTTCGTAAAAAAGATCATGAATGTTTCAACGACAGAATCCTATGAACAGGGAGATATGCTTTTTCAACAGGGAGACCTTGCGAATCAATTCTATATTTTGCTAAAAGGACGCATAAAACTTATCCTTGGGGAAACTGGGCATGCAGTCTATATCGTTAGCAATGCAGGAGAGGCATTTGGCTGGTCTAGCCTGATCGATAGAAAGACATATACTGCATCAGCAGAATGTATGACTCCAGCGAAATTGCTTAGATTTGATCAAGAGAAGGTTTTAAAGATATTAGAAGAAGATCCTACTAATGGGCTTGTTTTTTTCAAACGCCTTGCTGATATATTGGGTAACCGCTTGCTTCACAGCTATAAGATGATATCTGCAGCAGCTCAAACTGAAGTATCGACCTCCTTCGGCACAGGACAGGTTATGGCCACGACCGTCTCTGAGCTAGAAATGTAACAACTTATAACATTATAGCCTGAGCATATCATCATAAACCCAGAGGGTAAATGTGTTGAAAAATATTGTTTTGGCCTTTGACGGCTCCGAATACAGCAATAGAGCTTTAAAATATGCCAAAACGTTCGCTGAACGCTTTGAGGCCACTCTGTGGCTTGTTCATATCTTTACGCATACTTCAGATCTATTAGGCTACGAGGATTATGAGAAGTTTTACTCTAAGCGCAAAGCCGGCGGACAAACGCTTCTTGATCAGGCGCTCCAAGAACTGAGTAGGACAAGGTTGGATGTGAGAGAGAAATTACAAGAAGGACCGGAAGCCGAGTCAATTCTAAATGTTGCCAAGAATTGCCAAGCCGATCTCATTGTAATGGGAACACGTGGGCATGGTACATTAAAGGGTTTGTTAGTTGGCAGTGTAAGCCGCAAAGTCATTCACCATTCTTCTTGCCCTGTAATGGTAGTGCATTAGCATCGAAGATACCTTCAATTAGGATAAGTATGAACAAATTTCCTATGACCGCAAAGATGAGCCTATCAATTCAAACATTTTATTTCTGCTTTTGGGGCTTAAAATGATAAAACAATCTTATGGAAAAGATATGATTTTATGTGAAGATGCAGAATTTTGCAAGGAAGACAAAATTGGAGTTTCGATTATTTATGCCTATGAGGATTCCGATGTATGTTATCCGGCAAAGCTATTAAAGCACGGAATAAATTGTCTGTGTTTTGCATCACAAGAACCTATTGCGAAGGGTGGAAAAATTTATATCTTCACCCAGGATTTTCCTATAGATGGTGCAAATCATCGAATTTATGAAGGATGTTTTGCCCAAGTCGAAGAATGCAAGAAAAATGATAATTTTAAAAAATTGCCATCTTATTTAATTCGTGGGAAATCATTGAGCGGCAAGATAATGAGCATAGACTCGAATGAATTAGGTGTCGAGGTTTTATAGTCTGCGATTTCATAGCCATCTCTTAACAGATTTATTAACTCTTGTGATAAAATAATTTTACCTTGGAGCCAAAATTATTCATCATGAAAGCAAGGGAAGATTCGATGGAAAATTATGAAAAAAATATTTTAGCCTCTTAAAAATACATGCAAGACAATTAATTCAACCATAGATCTTATTGAATTTATTCCGATTGTCTGGTTTTATGTTTTTCTATCGCAGATTAAGCCGTGAAAGGAGAGTAAATATGGCTATTAAAGTTTTCATTAAACGGAAGTGTCCGAAAGACAAAGAAAGTGAACTTTTTCGTTGCATTAAGGAAATTAGACGCCGAGTTCCACAACAGTCAGGCTATATTTCAGGTGAATATTTAAAATCAATAGACGAAACCAATGAAATAGCCACTATAAGTTCTTGGTTTTCATTAGAAGACTGGCAGGCCTGGTTTGAAAGTGAGGAAAGAAAGGAGATACAGTCAAAGATAGATTCTATTGCCGGAGTCACGACAGAATACGCAATTTATAGATACATTAAGACCCGCTAATGGAAGTTAAATTATTTGAGACCATTTGCAGAAAGAGGAGTGCGTAGCAATGGTTATAGAAAAAGGAGATAACGAACGAACAGAAACGAAAGAATATAAGGTTCTTGTAGCGGTTGATTTCTCACCATCCTCTGCTCGGGCTCTAAGGATGGCAAAGTCTATTATGGGGCGAAAGCCAGATCGAATTCTGGTCCTGCATGTAATAGATCGTAATTTCGTTGAAAAATGCATAAACAGCCAAATAGGAACAAAAAAAGGTATTAGAGAAACATTGTTTCTTCAAGCCAAAAAAAGCTTAAAGGACTTTCTCCGTTCTGAGGGTATGGAAGATGAACCTATAAAAAAGTTGATTTACGAGGGGATACCTTTTCTTGAGATCAATAAAAAAGCCGTTGAAACAGGAGTTGACATGGTCATTATGGGAAATCGAGGTAATTCAGGAGATATGCAAACTATCTTCTTTGGCAGCACCACCGAGAGAGTTCTGAGGTTCATGAGTCGGCCGGTTCTTTGTGTTCCTATAGAGGAAGATCGAAAATAATGAAACGTGACCTGTCCCAAAAATTTGCGCCGATTTCTAAGTTCAGGGATCCTGGCCTCTTTTTTTGTGATAAGATAAAAAGCCATTTTCTCCCAAGTGAATTATTTTTTGAGTTTCAATCAGATTAATTGATTTTTAACAACCAGAATCGACAAAAAATTCAAAAAGTGCAAAAATATTTGATCACTTTAGGTTAGGGAAAAATAGAGTACCTCTAACAATGTTTCTGTATAACACAACCTTAGATGCTGATCTGATCAAGGAAATCCGGATACTTGCGGCACAATTGGAGAAGCGACATAATGATCTCCTTGAAGAAGCGATACGAGACCTTCTCAAAAAATACAAATTCCAAGATAGGTAAAACCTCACTAGGGCATCTCAGCGAATAGGCAGCTCGTTAATGGTCGCCCAAACTAGTGACACAACCTCGCGAATTCCCACCAACTCCAGCCAAATTCCCAAAACCGTGAAAAACGAAAACACATTAAACTCGCGGCCAGAAATCGTTTATCCCGACCCTTAAATTCTATTTTAATCACACCCCAGAATCCAAATATAAGCGTCTTCAAAATTCAAAACTCTTAGGAAATTTTGCAATTATTTGCGAAAATGGACAAACAGATTTAAGGTTAGCTGAACAAATATACCATAGAATCAGGATATTGGCCGGATTCGATTGAGGCACGAAATGTAAACTTGCAACAGAATGTGGATTGGCCAGGGGAAATCCACAATGGCCGGGCGTTTTAGGTTTGTTCAGTGAACCTGAAATATCAAGGTCCAATTTTTTGGTGGATTTGAAAGCGCAATCCACAAACTGCAATAAACTACGTCAGGTTCGGTTCGGAAGTTTACAAAATTTTTGAGGTAAAAAAAGGTTGAATATGAACCCCAAACCGGATAATAAAAGTGAAGACCGTGATGATATCATTTTACTGTCTGAATTAATTGCGAATTCTAGATAATGCAAGTGATCTTAATCTGAGATTCGACAATTAGGGGCTAAATTCAGAGCATATCATCAATATTGCCGAGGTTTAGAGAATCTCAATATATACAAAATGGGCAGTAATTTTGTTTCCTGAGGAGGTTTTGAATGGAGAATTGGCCTCATTTCTCAATGGCTTTCTTTTATTATCTTCATCAATGAAAAGGAGGTGCATTAAATGTCAGGTGATGAATCTTTACTCAAAGGTAAACACATTTTGGCCGTGGATGACGAAGAGGATATTCTGGAATCAATCGCTGATATTTTGGAGGAATCGGTCATCGACTCAGCTTTGGACTATGAAAGTGCTTCAAAGAAAATTAAAGCAGGGAAGTATGATTTGGTCATTTTAGACATTATGGGTGTCAACGGGCTTCAATTATTAGAAGAGTCAGTTGACCGGGGTTTTCCAACGGTGGTGCTAACCGCACATGCCCTCAACCCGGCAACCCTCATGGAATCAATTCAAAAAGGAGCGATTTCCTATCTTCCCAAAGCGAAACTTTCCGAACTGGACGATCTGTTGATTGCCATATTAAGCGCATTCAATCGGAGCGAGCCGCCATGGAAACTGCTCTTTGAGAAACTAGGGGATTATTTTGAGAAACGCTTTGGTGCCGGCTGGCAAGAAAATGATCTGGAGTTCTGGTCAAAATTCAGTCGAACTTATTCGATTGGTAAAGGCATACAGGAGCGTTTGAAACGTGACAAGCGATTCCTCGACAAGGCGATTTAAGATAATTCTCTGACTTTTTCATTATTGAACTATAGCATATACCTCCAACAAAGTTGGAAATATCAGTGGTCTGAAAAAGTTTGTGATATCATTATTCCCGGCTCCCTGGTCTCAGGTGTTGCTTTCTGCTATAAATCTATGCTTTTGACATCACCTAAATTTTTGTGATATCCGTTAAATATATATAATTTTCAGTAGATTATGATATTGCCAAGTTATGCCAAGTTTGGGAGCTGCCGGTTTTTTGCATATAATCTGAATCTATCGCAAATTTGCATCACATGATGGTTAAGACAAAATGACATGATTGGTGGGAGATATTTTCGGTAGAAAGGAGGGAAAAATGAAAATATTTAATTTGAGTTATCGCAAAAAAATATTTTGTATTCTTACTTTTTTCCTTTTTGCATTCTTGACTGAAAATGCAGTTGGCGAACAACCCAAAGAGCGGGAATACTGGCCCACCGCCGGTTGGAAGACTTCTACCCCGGAGGAGCAGGGGATGGATTCCGCCAAACTATTGATAGCAGACGAATTTATTCAGAACAGACTGCCCGATGCGTTTAGCTTGCTGGTTGTCAAGAATGGCTATTTAGTCTTTGAGAAATATTATTCGTGGGGAAGTCCTGAAAAATATGCTGTCGTTCATTCCGTTACCAAAAGTGTTACGTCAGCCCTAATCGGTATCGCACTGGACAAAGGTTATCTTAACAGTGTGGATCAAAAACTTGTCGATTTTTTTCCTGAATATATCACTGACGAATCAGATCCGAGGAAAAAGGAGATCAGTCTTAGACACCTTTTGACAATGAGTGCGGGATTCAGGTGGAACGATCGGGGTCCCAGTATGCGGAACGGGTATTTGTCTTCAGATTGGGTAAAATCTGCGGTTCAACTCCCGCAAGAAAATAATCCGGGTGACATATTTAATTACAATTCATCAACATCACATCTTCTGTCCGTAATCCTCTCAAAATCGACTAAAACCAGCACGTTGGATTTTGCAAAGCAAAATCTTTTCGAACCGTTAGGGATACAATCAGCCTATTGGCATCAAGACCCGCAAGGATACTATATTGGCGGTTTCGGTTTGGGTCTCTCAGCACGAGATTTAGCAAAGATCGGTTTCCTGTACTTGAATAATGGATATTGGAACGGTCTATCTATTGTCTCTGAATCTTGGGTGAAAGAATCGACCGGTCA
>DATFMK010000686.1:0-2761 GCA_035267005.1 Balneolales bacterium | reverse complement strand
CTAAATCATGCCGCTACGGTTAAATTTAAGTTCGGTTCAGCTCCAGGTGGTGGTGAATCCCTGAATCCCACTCAAGCAACAACAAATGAAAATGGCATGGTTTCTGCAACGATTACGAGTGGAACGAAAGCCGGTGTGGTTCAGGTCATTGCTCAGGCAACCGTTAATGGGAAAACAATAACATCCAATCCTGTGCCTATTACAATTGATGCCGGTTTACCCGATCAATCACACTTTACGATTGTAGCCAGTCAGTATAATATTCCGTTTCCGCTTGTAGGTGCTAAATATAAATTTACCAGTTATGCCGGTGATAAATATGGCAATGTGGTGACTGCGGGAGTAGCCGTTTACTTCACTACAAATGCTGGTTATATTGAAGGTTCTGCGAATACGGGTTCTGACGGTGAGGCCAGTGTGAATCTAATTGATGGAAATCCATATCCACCCAATGGATATGCAAGCATAATCGCAAAAACGGCAGATGCAAATTACAATACGATTTCGGATACAGTCAGGGTTATGTTTTCAAAGCAACCCATTATTACTGTTTCGCCTCAATCATTTAGTATACCCAATGGCGGAAGTCAGACATTTAACTACACTGTTATGGATAATAAAGGGTTTCCTATGGCCAAAGGTACCAATATTTCGGTAACCGTTAACGGACAAAATATTAAGTCGGATGGTGATCTGAAACCTAAAATAACGGATGTGAACCCTGATTTTGGTAATATCAATCAGCTCACAAAATTCTCATTCACGATAAGTGATTCTCAACCCGATTCCGTCTTATCTGTTCCGGTCAATGTAACTATTGAATCCACAGGACCAAATGGTAGTGCGAAGGTTGAAATTAGCGGAACGTCGAATTAAAATCTAAATCTGAGGTTTAGAAAATTGTGAAGTGAGGAAGCTGGAATCAACCGGATGTTTCACCGGTTTCCTTGGCTTCCTCCCATAATTTATCCATTTCTTTGAGTGTGACATCCTCCAGACTCAGGTTCTGTTCGGCTAGTTTTTTCTCGATGTACTGAAAGCGATATTGAAATTTATTATTGGTAAGACGCAAGGAGTCTTCCGCTTCGAGGTCGAAAAAGCGTCCGACATTAACGAGTGAGAAGAGCAGATCTCCAAATTCTTTTTTACTCTCTTCCTTATCGCCGATTTGAATGGCCTCACGAAATTCCTCCAGTTCCTCTTCCAATTTCGCCCAGACATCATCCCATTCCGGCCAGTCAAAGCCCACAGCAGCCGATTTCTCCTGCATACGCTGAGCACGTAAGAGGGCAGGTAAAATGCCGGGCACTCCACTCAAAACGGAATCGCGGTCTTTTTCCTGCATCTTGATAGCTTCCCAATTTCTGGCAACTTTATCACTCGTTTTAGCTTCTACATCTTCAAATACATGCGGGTGTCGCCGTATTAATTTTTCCTGTATACCATAAATGACATCCTCGATATCAAAATGATTGGTTTCGCTGGCCATTTCGCTATGAAAAACAACATGTAGCAGTAAATCACCTAACTCTTTTTTGAGCTCATCAAAGTTATTCTGATCAATTGCATCAATAGCTTCATAAACTTCTTCGACCATCAGATCCTTTAGGGAATCATGCGTTTGTTTTCGATCCCACGGACATTCTTTCCGGAGGATGGTCATTATTTTTACGAGATCGTCGAACGAACGGGTGGGTTTTATTTTCTTATTCATTGATTGAGACGCTGAGAGAGTTTAGATGATTAATCTTTTCTTTTTTTGGGTTTAGCTGCCGGGAATAGAATATTATTCAAAATTAAGCGGTAACCAGGGCTGTTGGGATGAAGGCTAAGATCAGTCGGTGGATCACCAACCCGGTGAGTATAATCTTCAGGATCATGTCCGCCATAAAATGTGAAAGTCCCTTTTCCATAATTACCATGAAGATATTTTACCGAATTACGTCCCGGAGTTTCGGCAAGAATAACGACATTACTTTTAATCTTATTCTTACGAAAAGCCGTAGTCTGACCATAAAATCCTTTTATGCTCGAGACATGATCCTGAGTTAACATCGTCGGAACCGGATCCCATTTTGCAGAAAACTGAAAAAGTGTGAAATAATCGATCGACTTATTGATTTTACCCAATTCATTGGGAATATCAATATCGGAATGGCGATAAGCGTATGGATCCAGATTGACTTTAAAATTGGTAAAAGCGAGTGTTTTTGAATAATCCAGTTTCTTATTCGCATTGGGATCGGGCGGGTCGCCATCAAAAGGTGTCGGGACGATATCATCATTTTGTGCTGCTAATGCAATATCGAGCGTTTCCGTGCCGGAACACATGGCGAACAAAAAACCACCTTTTCCGACAAATTGTTTGATTTTACGGGCCACAGCCTTCTTCTCTTCCGATACTTTTTTGAATCCGAGACTGTGAGCCAACGCTTCCATATCATGAACTTGCTTAATATACCAGGGTTGATTTCTGTAAGCAGCCCAGAATTTACCATACTGACCGGTAAAATCTTCATGGTGCAGATGCAGCCAGTCAAATTTCGATAATTCACCTTTTAAAACACCACGATCCCAAATTTTTGTGTAAGGGACTTCGGCGTAGGTTAAAGCCAGGGTTACGGCATCGTCCCACGGCAAGGATTGTTTGGGCGTATAAACGGCGATCTTAGGTGCTTTTACTAAAGGAACAACCGCCATATTCACGTTGGGTTGTTCGATTTTATGAATGATCGCATCCGCATCACTATTACTCAAAATT
>DATFMK010000685.1:0-2366 GCA_035267005.1 Balneolales bacterium | reverse complement strand
GTTAATGCAGAGGATAACTAATTCATCTTGAATATTTCTTCGCCTATAGAGCATTGGATTTTTAGGATTAAAATACAAGGGAACGTAATTATGAATCTTAACTCTTCTATTATTTACTGTGCTGTCTGAAATGTCTTGAGCCAAGAGACCTTTTTTGTGTGCTTTGTTATGTGACAGAAGTCCTTTTTCGAGAATTCCATTTAAGTTGGCTAAATGTGTCATATGATATAAATAGTCAACTCCTGCTTCTTTTAGTAGTTTTGCATAGCGATTTCTTGACTTTAATTGAATATTAATCTCTTGTTGAAACTCTCGTTTTAATTGTAGAGCCTTCGCTGAACCGAGACCAATTGCAACGTCTAAGTCAAGTAATGCTAGATTAGGTTTTTGATAATTCCAGTATACTTCTGCTCGATTTACAGTATACTCCGAAATTGAAGATTGTAATTCAATTGCTTTAGAAAAATAGAAGATTGCTTTCTCCGAAGAACCATGTTTTTTAGCGTCCAACCCCATATCATTAAAAAGCTGTCCATTTGACTTATTTAAATCAATGAACTTTAGGGGTGGATTATCTGGCCTTTTTCTCTTGAAGAATTGAAACATGAAGAATGGAAGTGTATTTCTATAAAAGTTTCAAGTCATGTTTGTAGTCATCTCGAAGGCCTTCATTTATATACTTGTCAACTTCATATTTTAGATGTTCATAGAACATAGTTTCTCCCATCATCTCATAAACTTGGAAAAACTTAAAAACTATTGTGTTCATGTGTCCCGCAGGTAAATGTTCATTTCGTTCTTTAGAGGCTTCTCTAAAAGCACTTCCGACTTGCTGATAAATTTCGATTATCTTTTGGTCAGAAGTCTTTGCTGTAGGTGCTGTTCCATTTGCAGCAGCTAATTGTCTGTATCCATTCACGATAAGAGGACCTGATAGTTCTTGTACTTGGTCCAACATTGTTTTAGGTTGCTTTTTTTTGAATCTGTCAAAAAATCCCATGTCTATTTATTTTAATTGTTTTTAAGTGTTTGCCAACGGTCTCGGGTATGAAACGTAGGGCATTTCGGAGCTGCTTACTTGTCCACCAAAACTAAGCTTGCTAGAAACCGAAAATTTGCGAAAGCCACTGTCCGCCCTATGTTTTATACCCATTGTTGGCAGCGGGCCTTTATTTTTTAAATTCTTTCAGCGTCTTGTTCAAAGTACGTTCAATTGTTTTTTTGTCCAAAGGGTCAGAACTATGGACTTCAACAATTTCTTCTTCTCTTAATCGTCCTTTCTTGTCAAATCCTCGCACAATAACTTTCAAGCTATCATTTGGATTGTCACCTTGAGAAACTCCTTGTTGTCTGGCTTTAAGTATTTCTGTTATCAAAGAAATTGTCGATTGTAAAAAGCTAATTGAAGCTGTCGCCAAGGCAATGTATGCAATTACTTCAGGTCCATTTTCATGCTCAATTATCTTGTTTTCAGTTTTTGGATAATCGATTTCGTCAATTATTGAATATGCTTGAGGAGAATGTTCACGGTGGAAACAGCCACTTGTTACTCTGACTTTTACAGATACTATTAAAGTCTCATCGTCAAGTCCACGTTCTTGTCGGAAATTTTCAAGTCTGCTTGAAAGTTCATTTTCCCATGTCATAGTTCTTTTTTTTTGCTTGCTGCCAACATTGGCATAATACCAATGCTATTCATGTTATCCTTGCTCCGTACGTAAGTTTTGTTGATGTTATCATCAAAATAACGAGGATAAAATGAAGAAATCGAAGTCAATATCAAAGTACGAACATCATCTTTACCTATAGAGTTATAGTCAAAATACTATTGGCTAAGGGAAATAGCCCTATAACGACCCTGCGCATAAGCGGCGTTTTTGAAGTATAATTTAGCAATCGAAACAAGAAATCCGAACGGAAAGGTAAAAAGGCTTGGCGAAAAACGTCCGCTTGATGCGCGTGTTAGGCCTATATTTTACTACATACGCAACGAATATTTCAAATTCTGTCAACTTCTTTAATGAAGGTTTCCCTTGCTTTATCAATGGATTCAAAACTGTTCATCGTTTTCTTTATTACCTCATTAACTGGTAGGAAACGAAAAGACCCTGATCGGGAATGATAGATTCCAATATCAGTAAATTTGAAATTATCAAATCTCTCATTATATAAAAGAGCGTAACCTATTATTTGGCGCAATTCTTGTCTTCCAAGACGATTTTCAGTAGTCTTAATATCTGTCAATACCAAATGGTTTTTGTATTCAAAAATACAATCAATATCCGCACCACCCACAAGATTACCATTTTTAAAATTGTAAGATGTAGTATTTAGCTGGGTATCAAATATTTGACTCTTTGGATTTT
>DATFMK010000684.1:0-5315 GCA_035267005.1 Balneolales bacterium | reverse complement strand
CATGTAGGCAACGGAAAGATTTTTGTATTTAAAAATCTGTTGGGACATCTAATACGTTTTAATACGATTTACTGTGCTTTATCAGACAGGAAAATAATGAAATCCTCTCAATTTATTCGAAGAAGCCTATGCAAAACCATTCTTTTGCCCAATATCTGCGGTTCCGAAGTCGTTCAGGCTTTGATATTGAACAAAATCCCTGGTTTTGCAAAGCCTTCTCGAAGACAGAATGGGTTAAGCTGTAAAATTTATAATGGATTTTATAGGTATAACGATCAAAGTAAAAAAATAATCTGTAAGGATTGGTCCGTTTTCGGCTCTTTTCAATAAAGGAAGCTTGTGCAAAACGGTCATTCGGCTCTATATCATCGTTGAAGGAATCTTAATAGCCTCACATACGAGCCAATATGCTACGGTTTTAAAAATTCCCTAACCGCGATATTGAACCAAAATCCTGATTTTGTAAAGTCTTCTAAAAGAAAGAATAGAAATGAAATAGGATATGTGGCGTAGAAAAATATTCTTTTGGCTTGACAGCCTGAACATAACTCCGGCGGAAAGAAAAGTCATTTTGATTTTATCCATTATTCTCATAGCTGTGTCTCTTTTAAATGTAACGTTTCGGCAAAGACAAAAATATCATCAATCCGATTACCGTAAGATGGAGAAAATATATCGGGCCAAATTAGCCAAAGCCGAAAAATTGGATTCGATGAAACACGTAAAATATTACACATCTCATTCATTGACAGGAAATAAAGCGATTAAAACCTCGTTTAAAAGGAGTATTTCAAAAAGCAGAGAGACCAATGCTTCTAAAGAAATTTCTGATTCAAGAGTACGTGATACATTAATTTCGATTAACAAAGCGGGACTCAAAAGCTTGATGTCTTTGTCAGGTATCGGACCCAAAACAGCCCGGAAAATTATAAATTACAGGGGAAAACATGGTCCGTTTCCATCCCTCCGTTCCATCAAAAATGTGAAGGGGATTGGAGAAAAAAAATTTGAGAATATTAAATCGTGTATATCTTTATAAAAAAGATATAGATATAACCACAGCTGCTTATGATCACAAATATTTTATGGGCGGATGACGAGATCGATCATCTGAAACCGCATATTATTTTCCTGGAGAAAAGAGGTTTTAAAGTAACTCCGGTTACTAATGGGGAAGATGCGCTTACGAGTATAAAAGAGCAAAACTATGATATCGTCTTCCTCGATGAACATATGCCGGGGATGGATGGTCTTGCCACGCTCTCGAATATCAAAGAAATGCAGCCCACCCTTCCGGTTATCATGATCACCAAAAATGAGGAAGAGTCGATCATGGATGATGCTATCGGAGCCAAAATTTCCGATTATCTCATTAAACCGGTTAATCCCAATCAAATACTGTTGACGGTTAAGCGTATTCTGGACCGGAACCGGATTCGTAATGAAAAATCCGCACAGGCATATCTTCGCAGTTTCAACGAAATTTCGATGGAACTTACCAGTGAATTGGACTGGGATGAGTGGATCAAAATATACAAGAAATTAACGAGTTGGGATCTGGAACTGCCCAGAGAGGATGAAGCGTTACGTCAGGTTTTGGAAGATCAGAAGCAGCAGGCGAACCGTGAATTTGGGAAATTTATTGAACGGGAATATTACTATTGGTTGCGCGGGGATAATACGGAGCGTCCCATTCTCTCACCTGATATCGTAAGAGAATATGTGAAACCGTTGCTGGATCAGGGAGAAACTACGCTATTGTTTGTAATCGATTGTATGCGGTACGATCAATGGCTGGTGTTCGAGAGCCTGTTGAGCGACATGTACAATATTCAAACCGATTTTTATTATTCCATACTTCCAACCGCAACGCCCTATTCGAGAAACGCCATTTTTTCCGGATTGTATCCGAATGAAATTGAAAAATATTATCCCGGTTTATGGGAGACCTCGGATGATAATGAATCCTCATTGAACCGGTATGAAGGAGAATTGCTCGAGTTGCAGATGAAACGGATGCGATATGATTTCACCCCAAAATATGAGAAAATTTTATTAGCGGATGAAGGCCGGAGGCTTGCTGATAAAATTGTCAATTATACACAAACGCCTTTGAGTGCCTTTGTCTTCAACTTTGTGGATACATTAGTTCACACCCGTTCCGATTCGGAAGTTCTCAAAGAAATTGCACCGGATGTCTCCGCATTTCGGGCATTAACCAAAACATGGTTTGCACATTCGTCACTTTTGGATATTTTTAAGACGCTTGCAAACCAGGACGTAACCATAATTGTAACGACCGATCACGGTTCGGTTCGTGCGCTTCGGGATACCAAGGTTTTAGGAGACCGGGATACCTCGACCAGTTTGCGTTATAAATACGGACGCAATTTGAAATGTGATAAGGATGCCGCCATTATGGTAGATAATCCTTTGGATTATAAACTGCCTCGGTCAGGCGTCACGACGAATTATATTTTTGCCAAAGAAGACTTTTATTTCGTATATCCGACGAATTACCATCGTTACCAGAACAAATATAAAGACACGTTTCAACACGGTGGTGCCTCGATGGAAGAAATGATCTTACCGGTCATTACGATGCAAACAAGATGATCACTTAAATAAAATAACTCTTTTTGATGCATGAATATTGAAATGAAATCGATGAATGAAATTTCAGGCAAGGAATGGCTGAGTTCTTCGGTTGAAGATACATTCGGGATTGCTGCGGAATTTGCATCCTTACTTGAACAAGGGGATATTGTATGTCTTACAGGCGACCTCGGTGCGGGCAAAACTCATTTTGTGAAAGGAGTGGCTAAGGCTTTAGGTATTGATCCGGCGATCGTGAGTTCACCGACATTTACATTGATTCATGAATACAAGGATAGTGAAATTCCCATTTACCATTTTGATTTTTACCGGTTAAAATCAGAAACAGAAGCAATGGATATCGGTGCTGAAGAATATTTCTATAGTGAAGGGGTTTGTTTTATAGAGTGGCCTGAAAAGGTTCCGGGTATTCTTCCCGAAGACGCTCTATGGGTTCAGTTTAAACATATTTCAAAAAATGAAAGACGAATTTTAATCCGAAAAAAAGTTGAATAAGCCTTATATTGAAAATTCATTATGGAAAGCAGGAAGAAAAATTTACCATATCGAATAGATCGATTACCGGTAATCATGCCTTATTACCGAAGGGCCAATAATGAGCTGAGTTTAGGAGATCTGGTTTATTACGGACCCTGCCCGGAATTTTACGGAGTCGGTGAAATTGTCAGCATGATTGAATCGTATTGTGTTGTTGATTTCAGAGGTACGGGCGAACTCGGTATTCAAAAAGACGCTTTTGAGTCGAAGTATTTAATCCCCATTCATAAATTAAATCTCTCCCACATTCTGAAAGCCCGGTAAGAGTGGGACAATGATCAATTAGTAATTAATAATGAGTAATTATGATTGCCGGGGTTCATCAAGATTGAATATTCATTCCCTTCTAATGTTTAAATTTTAAGTATAAGGCTAATCTTACTTTACAAATCAAGGAAGCTTTTTTCTCAAACTTATCCCATAAGTATTTGTACAATTTCGTGATGTGAGATTGTAATAATTTGTTCGAATGTAATCAGAATATAAATGAATCCATATTCTGTTTCGGCCTTAGAAAAATGGAGACGGATTTAGCAGTCAGCCGGCGATTTTTGGAACCTTTTCATCGTTGAAAAGTAACATAATGCAAGAATGAGTTGACATGCTTTTATTGTTTGAAACCAAATCCGTCCAAAACGTTTTTAAATTTAAAAATTAAGCATCATCGGTTTATTTTGGACAAAATTTTAAAATTTGAACGATCAATCCCCCAATGGTATAAAACCCCCTGAATCGGTTGAAAATTATTTATTCGTGGCAGTTCAAACGTCTTGTCCGGTACCGATAGCGTTCTCAGATGTGGTTTGAAACCATTAAACAAAGTTTCTTAACTCGAACAGATCCAAAATAACTTTGATAAGAGCATCCTATGTGTAATCAATGGGAACCAGCAATATTCGGCTTCCTTGGGAGCCACCTGATCATTATTTTACAAATTCAGCCAGTCTCTTTTTCCGCATTCGTCAAATCAAAAACCGTTTCTTCGGCATCTTTGTCCCGTCCAAACATCCAAAGAAATATACTAGTGAAGATACCCGGATAAAACGGCTCAATCCCAAGAAATGATTCCGAATAACCACCCGTTGAATGAATCGTACCCATGACCAGCCATAAGACGGAAATACCAGTACTTAGAATCATCGATGGCAGGACATATTTTTGCTTCAGTCGAAATAATGGTAAATAAACGCCCAAAACCGGAATCAACAGGCCCGGAAGCATTGCGGAACCGATGACATACCAAAGGGAAATGACGCTGGGATATATCACAATGAGCAGAATGGCCAGAGCTGCTGCCAGGGAGACACTTATGCGTGTTAACGTAACCCGGTGAGCTTTTGGGAAAAATTTGGCCAGCAAATCACGGCCAAGCGTCTGACCGGATAGAAATAAAAAACTGTCCAATGTGGACATGATCGTGGCGAGTAATGCGACGTAAAAAATGCCACGCATACCAAATGGCAGGATTTTATTGGCCATATATGGATATACCATAGCAGGTTTGTCGATATGACCTAAGATTTTGAGTCCGTAAACGCCGCAACTCAATGAAAGAAAATCAAAAACCGTCCAAAACATGACGGAATAAATAATTCCCTTTTTTGCAATTTCAGGTGTCCGTGCTGCAGCCGCCCGCTGATGGAAACTGGGCGAGACAAAGGTCCATAGCGCGATAAAAAACCAGACGATGATATATTGGAGAGAGTGTCCCCCGCTGAGATCCTTGTATTTTACCGGAACATTATTCCAGAGTTTGACCGGACTGCCGTACACATGCCATGCAAAAAATAAGAGCACAAAGAACCCGAGATACATTAGAATAACTTGTAGGTCGTCGGTTCTGACAACCGCGTCGAATCCGCCAAAACTAACATATAGAATAGAAAACAGAGAGACTAAAATGGAATAGATGAGTATGCTTCCATGGTTCCCAAACTTAAATTGAAATAAAAGTCCAAGCATAAGGATGTATGGGGCCGGGCTGATCAAAATAAAAACACCAATGCTCGATATTCCACCGGCTTTTGATCCATATTGATTGCTTAAGGCCTCCGGAATGGACAGAGCCGGATTTTTCCGTATTTTTTTGGCAAGCAAATAAGCGAATAGTATCGAAAAGATGTAATAGGGAAATCCCATCAGGAACCATTCGGAAAGGCCAA
>DATFMK010000683.1:0-12504 GCA_035267005.1 Balneolales bacterium | reverse complement strand
ACTAAGTAAATCTGCAGAGACAACGGTTAATACTTTATTATCGTGGAGTTTTGAAATCAATGAAGTATAATCATAAACCGATCCGTTCGTAGCGGGATATTGCAGTAAAACCCCAAATATATCAGAATCAGCCGGATCGAGTGTTTCATGATTTCCAACCCGTATCTCAATGTCATGAGGTTCCGATCGGGTTTTAAGCACTTCGATAGTTTGTGGATGACAAAGTTCCGATACGAAAAATATATTGGCCTTCTTTTTAGGACCTTTGCGTAAATCATATAGCATACTCATCGCTTCGGCAGCCGCGGTCCCTTCATCGAGCAAAGACGCATTGGCCAATTCCATACCGGTCAGATCCGTGATCATGGTTTGAAAGTTAACCAGCATTTCCAATCGCCCCTGAGCAATTTCCGCCTGATAAGGTGTATAAGAAGTATACCAACCGGGATTTTCAAAAATATTACGTTGTATCACAGGTGGTACAATGGTATCGTAATATCCCACACCGATATACGATTTAAATACTTTATTAGCAGATGCCAGTTTTTTTAAATCTTGTATAAATTCATATTCATTTTGAGCTTCTGGTAAATTTGGAACATCCTTCAGACGAATATTTTTAGGAATGGTTTTATCAATTAATTCATCTAATGAACCAACACCGATAACTTCCAACATCTCTTTAATCTGACTTTCGTCAGGACCAAGGTGGCGATTCACAAATTTCTCTTGGTTGTATAGATCGATACGCATAGATACGCTCGGTAATTTTTAATATTAATTTTGAAATTCCATGTCGTTAATCGCATTTTAAATAAACGACAAATTATTGTAAATATTTACATTTAGACATTCACATGTATAATTTTACACAGGGAATAAGATACTAACGAAGGGGGATAAAAAATACCCTGTCATAAATTTTATTTTTGGTACCTTAACCGATATTTTTGCTTGATGAGCATGTCCTTAATTTTCCCATAATTGAGGCTGACATTGTTCACACGGGCACATCTCTCTTAATTTTTCCCATCGATATAAGCCGCTATTATGACCGTCGCTCCAAACAATTTGAATGGCATAATTTCCAATCGGATTAATCTCTGTGATTTCCCAATGTTTTTTGGCAGGCTCTTTAAATATTTCCGGATCAACTGGTTTTCCCATATTTTCGTGCCCTCCAACACAAGTTACACACGGACACGCTTTTCTTAAACCTTCCAGAGGAAATACACTTTTATGATCATCAGCCCATATAATCGTAAGTTCCTGATTAGAAATGTCAACAGTAATATTCTTTGCTTTATATTTATTCATGCAATAAATCTCAATTTTTAACAACTACGTTTTTTTATCATGTAAAGATAATACTCATGACTCTATTTTTTAAACTATTCGCACTACGAGTCTGTCGTACTTAGGAAATCCGACAGACTCCTAGTGTTTGTTATCATAATAACACCGTTTAAAGATTAAATAGTTTGCTGTTATTATAAATACTTTTAAAAAAATATGAGATACATTCATGCTCATGATTATTAATAGAAGCCTATGCAAAACCGTTCTTTTGCTCAATCTCTGCATTTTCGCGACTTCGAAATCCCCGAATCCCGAAAGCATTCGGGATGCTGCGGTTCCATAGTCGCTCAGGCTTTGATATTGAAAAAAATTCCTGGTTTTGTAAAGCCTTCAAATAATAAAATCAGGTAACTTATTTTAACTTATTCTTATTCGGTTTAATTTTATATGTGTTTCAATATCCCATTTTTTGATTAAGTTTAGTTGGGATAGAAATTCACGGCCATACTACCATCTACGATATAAAATATAGATTTCTTCTATGAAAGCAGTAATGAGCAAAATTGGTCCCATATTGGGACTTATCTTATTTGGATTTGCACTTTGGTTTTTAGGGAATGAACTTCGCCATTATAATGCTGTTGAAGTTTTTCGACAACTTTCATCGATCTCATTACTTCGAATCCTGCTGGCCATTCTTTTAACCAGCCTGAGTTATTTAGCATTAACCGGTTACGATACGCTCGGGTTCTACTATATCAATAAACCAATGCCTTATAGGAAAGTGGCCAAAGCCGGATTTATCGGTTACGCTTTTAGCAATAATATTGGGTTTTCGATATTGACCGGCGGATCGGTTCGTTACCGCTTGTATTCAGCGTGGGGACTTTCAGCCATTGAAATTACAGAAATTGTAGCATTCTGTGGCATTACATTATGGACCGGATTTCTTACCATTGCAGGTTTATCTTTTTTGATCGCCCCGCCGATTATTCCAAATGCAGTACGTATCCCTTTTTCATCCATCCGTTTATTGGGTCTGATATTTTTACTGTTGATCCTCGCTTATGTGGCAGCCAGTTTTGTATTAACAAAACCTTTGAAAATTAAAGAATGGGAACTTTCTTTTCCCTCTTCCGGAATCGCGCTTAAACAGGTACTTGTATCTTCAGTCGATTGGATAGTAGCGGGTACGGTTTTATACGTATTACTCCCCTCAGGTTCCCCACTTTCTTACATCGGCTTTTTAGGTGTTTTTTTGTTAGCTCAAATTTCCGGCATCCTAAGTCAGATTCCAGGGGGATTAGGCGTATTTGAATCCATCATTATTCTTTTTCTAACTCCAACGCTTCCGACCTCAGCGGTATTGGGTTCTCTCATTGTATATCGCTTGATTTATTATCTGCTGCCCCTTTGTGTCGCTTCCATATTGCTTGGGTATCAGGAGCTTGTTGCCAATAAAGATCAGGTGGGCAAGATCACAAAAAAGGTTACCGGCTGGATTCCACGTGTCATCCCACTGGTTCTTTCATTTACCATTTTTATTGGGGGAGCAATACTCTTAATTTCAGGTGCCACGCCCGCCGAAATACCTCGTCTCAGATGGCTACATTCATTTATACCTTTGCCCATTATTGAGATCTCGCATTTTCTCGGTAGTCTTATCGGGGCAAGTCTATTAATTTTGGCAAGAGGGATTCAACGGCGCATCGATGCCTCGTATCATATTACCATCATATTATTAATTGCAGGTATTGCTTTTTCACTACTTAAGGGATTGGATTATGAAGAAGCCACAATACTGGCTCTCATGCTCGTTGCACTCATTCCGGCACGACGTGAATTTTATCGAAAGGCCTCGTTGGTCGGACAAAAATTCACCTTAGGCTGGATTGCCGCTATTATCTTTGTCCTGGCTTCTTCGTTATGGCTCATCCACTTCTCGTTTCATCATATTGAATATAACGAGGATTTGTGGTGGAGATTTACTTTCAGAGGCAGTGCTCCGCGATCATTACGTGCTACTGTTGGTGCACTGGGACTTACCCTCATTTTTGGATTGATGAAATTGCTTAAGGCCGCACGAATTAAAACCGAATTGCCAGTCGATGAAGAAATGGATAAGGTTAAAGACATCGTTGAAAAATCGCCGCATACGGATGCTAATTTGTCTCTTCTCCGTGATAAATCACTGCTTTTCAGCGATGATGATTCCGCCTTTATCATGTATGCCACCGAAGGACGAAGCTGGATTGCCTTGGGCGATCCTATCGGTGATGAATCACAATACACGGAATTAGTATGGAAATTTCGGGAATTATGTGATCAGCATGACGCATGGCCCGTTTTTTATCAGGTGAAAGATGATTATTTAAGTCTGTATCTCGATCTCGGTTTAACATTATTAAAACTTGGGGAAGAAGCCCGTGTTCCTCTCAATCAATTTTCCATGGCCGGCAAAGATCGAAAAGCCATGCGTTATCAGCAAAAAAAATTACAAAGAGATGGTTATTCATTCCACATCATAACAAAAGAGGAGGCACAACCGTTACTATCCGAATTTCGTGAGGTATCAGACATCTGGCTGAAAGAAAAGCATACTCGTGAAAAAGGCTTTTCACTCGGCTTCTTCGATGAAACCTATTTGTCCAACTTCCCATTTGCTATCGTGAAGAGAGACCACAAAATCGTGGCATTTGCCAATTTATGGATTGGTGCCGATAAATATGAATTATCAGTCGATCTGATGAGACACCGGCCGGATACGCCAAGCAGTATTATGGATTTTATGTTTATAGAACTTATGACCTGGGGACAACAGGAAGGCTACCAATGGTTTAACCTCGGAATGGCTCCCCTCTCCGGTATGGAAAACCATGAGCTGGCTCCGATTTGGAATCGGCTCGCTTCTATGATTTATACCCGCGGGGAATATTTCTATAATTTCCAGGGATTGCGAAAGTATAAAAATAAATTTGATCCGGTTTGGGAACCAAAATATTTAGCTTGTCCGGGCGGATTGGCACTTCCGCGCATTCTTACCAATGCCACCACACTAATTTCCCGTGGCCTTAAAGGAGTCGTTTCAAAATGATAAAGAAGCTATTAATAACTCTGCATCTTTTCTTTTTTACTCTAATAACCATTTCTGCATTTGCGCAGAATAATCCCCATACCATCACTTTTGGCAGATTTGGAAAGGTTTATCTCTATCAAAAAGGGACCAATCCGGAACATGTTGTTTTATTTATTTCGGGTGACGGCGGCTGGAATAAGGGAGTGATAGATATGGCTCGTGACCTTGCTGCTAAAAATTCACTGGTTATCGGTATTGATATTCCTCGATACTTACATTCGCTAAATCATTCAAAAGAGAAATGCTTGTACCCGGCTGCCGATTTTGAATCGTTGAGTCAGTACGTACAAAAGAAGCTGCAACTCAGCACCTACCATATTCCTGTACTTGTCGGGTATTCCTCCGGAGCCACGCTTGTCTACGCCATTTTATCGCAAACGCCCCCAAACACATTCAAAGGTGGCATCAGCCTTGGATTCTCACCCGATATTGCTGTGAACAAGCCATTTTGCCGAGGAACCGGATTAAAGCAGAAAAAGGATAAAAATAACGGGGAATACGATCTGCTTCCGTCCAATAAAGTACATTTGCCCTGGACCGTTATACAAGGGGAAATTGATAAGGTTTGTTCTCCGAAAGCAGCTCAAAAATTTGTCCAACAGGCTTCGGATGCGTCGCTTGTTCCGTTACCCGGAGTGGGACATGGATTCTCTATCCCAGAGCATTGGAAACCAGAATTTATATCAGCTTACGAAAAAATTTTACAGAAGAATGAAGTTATTTTAACACCTAAAATCAGTTCCTTAAAAGATCTCCCAATTGAGGAAGTACCGGCTACAAATTCTAATAATGATCTGCTTGCCGTCATTTTATCCGGAGATGGCGGTTGGGCGAGCATTGATCAGGGATTGAGCAAAACACTCTCAAGTGCAGGTATTTCTACCGTCGGATTAAATTCACTCCGCTATTTTTGGAAACGTAGAACTCCTGAAGGTGCATCCGCCGATCTCGAGCGTATTATCCGGTATTACCTGGCAAAATGGCATAAACAGAAGATATTACTGATTGGCTATTCTTTAGGGGCCGACGTATTACCCTTTATGGTCCGCAGGTTACCTTCGGATTTAAAAAAACGAACCGAATTAATAACCTTTTTGTCACCCAGTGCAACTGTTGATTTTCAGTTTCATCTCTCCTACTGGCTTGGAGGTGGAAATCGTAAGACCGATTTACACGTGCTGCCCGAAATTCAAAAACTCCAGGGAATACCCTTATTATGCTTTTATGGTGATGATGAAAAAGATAGTATCTGTAAACAGATGTCTCCCGATCTGGCTAAAGTCATTGCTTTAACAGGCGGACATCACTACGATGGGAATTATCAACAAATAGCTGAATACATCATGAAAGACATCCATTATGATCACCCATGATAGAAATGGAAAATAGATTGGATTTATGCCCCACTCGTTCCCAACGTTCTTGTTGGGAATGTAAACACAGAGCACGGCCACATTTCGCAGCTCTTTTTAGACTTCTCAAATTTGAGGAAAACTTTAATTTTTTATGAGATATGAAATATCAACCCTCCAAGGGTTTCGAAAATAATCTAATAGTTTTTTCAGTACTTTAGACCTGACGGGTTTTCGAAAACCCGTCAGGTCTTTTTCTTTTACAATTAAAACAGTTTATTTCGTTATTCGTTGTCGCATACCCTTGCCAGCCCATAGCGGGATGCCACTTTTATCTCTAAGTTGCAAGGTCTTATCCCCTTTTTTCAATTCCGAAGCAATAATAACATACTGATCATTATACATCACTTTGGATCCACTCAATTCGATCTCATCTCCTACCTGAATTTTGGGCTCCTGCTTATTGACATACCACGCCGGACCTAAATGCACCGACATGATTTGATCGTCTGATGATTTCACTTTAAGATGAATACCATATGACATTCCTTTTCTCGGGGTAAATTTGTCCACCGAAGCGACAGTGCCTTTAAAAGTCACCATCGAATCCGGATTAAACATCCGCACATATTGATTATTCATTCCCCACCCTCCTCTCGGTCTCCGCTGAGCATAAGCATCAATCGAAAGATACATCATCAAACCAGATATCAGGATGAGTCCTATTAAAAATTTAAATTTATTCATCACTTTCTCCCTTGTATGAATATTTTAAGTATTAATAATAAAATTAATAAGATATCAACTCTACACGCTTGTCATTCCATATCAGATAGCAAACTTTTTTTGTCCACTCTTTTAAAATGGTATTTGAATATCGGATTCCGTTTTTGAGTTATTTAACCCGTTAACCCGGATTATTCACCAAGAAATTTTGTTGTGACCAAGGCGCTCCGAAAGCTTTCTGAGCAACGCAGTGCACGGCAACATTTCGCAGCTCTTTTTAGACTCCTCAAATTTGAGGAAAACTTTATTTTTTACAAGATGTTGTTTTTTCAATATGATGTGTATTCATTCTTGTAGCTTACGTGAATAATTCGGATTAATGAATTTCTTTAATTGGGAGAAAGGAAATTAGGGACCATAGTTATGAATCCAATGCTCATATCTTATATTGATTTTAATTCAACAAAAATATTGGACATATCTCGAAAATTAACTTTTGATAGTTTTGCATGAAAACCAATAATAAACATTCGATCTTTTCAATCATCACCCGAACGGTGTTGATATTATCATTGGTCAGTTTGTTTACTGATATTTCGAGCGAGATGCTTTATCCCATCATGCCATTGTTTCTAAGAGAAATTGGATTTAGTGTGATTGGGATTGGAATTCTGGAAGGCCTGGCTCAGGCGGTAGCCGGTTTGGGAAAAGGTTATTTCGGGAATCTTTCCGATCATATTCACAAACATAATATTTTTGTTCAGACAGGTTACTTCATATCAAGCATAGCCAAACCTTTGATGGGATTATTCCCAAACACCGGCGTAGTATTTGGCGCTCGAACTATGGATAGGCTGGGCAAAGGGTTGCGAACCGCTCCGCGAGATGCATTGTTGATACAGGAATCAACATCGGATCATCGTGGCAAAGTTTTCGGTTTTCATCGTGGTATGGACACCCTTGGTGCCGCTATTGGTCCGTTCATCGCATTAATCATTCTACACTTCTATCCGGGAAAGTATACGATACTTTTTCTCATTGCATTTATTCCCGGCATCATTGGTTTTTTCATCACACTACGTCTGCCCAAAGAGCGTTTTGCCACTGTAATAAAAAATAATGAGAATAAATCACTCTTTAACTTCTTCAAATTTTTTGGTTTTTGGAAAACCAGTAATCCTGCCTATAAAAAATTAGTTATCGGATTTTTATTTTTTGCGTTGTTTAACAGTTCCGATCTATTTCTCTTATTACGTGCCAAAGATTTTGGTTTGTCCGACACCTCCATTATCGGAGCTTATATTTTCTTTAATATCATTTATGCCTTGATGTCCTACCCGATAGGTATATTGGCTGATAAACTGGGCTTGAGGAAAATTTACGTTGGCGGTCTCCTTTTATTCGCTTTTATTTATTTCATTTTTGGATCCGATATTCAACTTTCCGTACTCCTTTTTGGTTTACTATTTGGTTTCTACGGCATTTTTGCTGCCATGAACGAAAGCATTACCAAGGCACTAATTTCGCTCTATATTCCAGTCGAACAAAAAGGAACCGGTATGGGACTTTATTTAACATTCTCCACTTTTGCTTTTCTGATTGCAAGTCCGTTAACGGGTTTCCTGTGGCAGTATATCAGTGCCCAAATGGCATTCACTGTTATTGCGATAGCGGCTTTGTTATGTGCACTCTATATGTCGTTAATAAGCCTTTCCGATTAATTCCCCCATCAAAATATATTATCTAATAGTTAATTATTAAATAAGAGTGGAGGTGACGCCTATCAGCTATATTTTTAATCCTCGACATTTTCCAAAATCTTGTCGCGTCAATTCGAGCGTTCTGATGTTTCGTGTGATCAATACAGAATTCTTCCCTCACCCTGAATTGAACTTCAGTTCAATTCAGGGTGAGGGAATGCGTTTTGACCTCGTTCCCAACGTCCCCGTTGGGAATGCTTACCTCGAAACTCCGTTTCACCTTAACTCATAACACTTATATTCGAAAAATCCTCGAAGACTCCATCTCTATTTAAAAGGAAACAGAGTTTCCCGCATTGCGTGCCCAAAGAGGACTTTGGGTATGAGTTAAAAAAAACAATAAATACCCGCATTGGCTACTCCCGGTAAACCTCAATTAAGTGGGAATCTTTTAACCCATCCCATTTGTTTTTCAAGTAGTTTTTGTATAAATATGATGATAAATCCCAATAGTAATATTATTTTGGGGTGTTATGGAAAAGCAATTAATAACCATTGCAAGCTTTAGTCTGGCACATCAAGCTCATCTGTTGAAGAGTAAGCTTGAATCGGAAGGCATACCCTGTATTCTTGCCGATGAATATACCATAACCATGGCTTGGTTTTATTCTAATGCCTTGGGTGGAATCAAAGTACAAATACCCTCTGAATATTATGAAGAGGCGATTAAAATTATTGATCAAGACTTTTCTGAGGAACTGAAAAATCTGAATGATTTTGAATTGGGTGTGACTGTAGACCTGGAGCAAGAAGAAAATGAGGAATATTATGACGTAGATGAAATCATTGAATGTCCATTTTGTCATTCTTTAGACACTAAAATCATCGATATTATTTACCCTGAATCATTTTTGAGTAGAATAACCTTTGGTATCATAAAGCCTGAACCACAAAAAAATATACAGTGCAATATTTGCTTGCATAAATGGTGGTACTAACCCGAATTATTCACATTAATAGTAAAAATATCATGTATAATATTGTATATTAATGGTTTACGTAAATTTATAGGATCTTCAATTTTAAAGACGTTGAAAAAGCTGCGAAATTTTCCCGTGCACTGCGTTGCTCCGAAAGCTTTCGGAGCGCCTTGGTCACGATAAAATTTCTTGGTGAATAATCCGGGTTAATGTCGCCTTTATGGTAGCGCTTTGTTTGAAACTATTCGAAATAAGGAAAAAATTGGATTGAATTTTGTGGTAATAAAATGAATTACGTACTATAACAACGGTTTAACATGAATTAACCAAAGAGAGACAATAGGTTTCTTAAGAAATCGTAATTTATAGTAAAATATCAGAATGTCATTGTGTTACACGAATGGACATTAACCCGAATTATTCACGAAACCAACAAGAAATAATACAGATCATATTGTTAATTATTGTACTTATAAAAAACAAACTGATCCTCGATTTTGAGGACGTTAAAAAGAGCCGGGAAATTTGGCCGTGCTCCACATTGAAATTAAAAATGCTTAATCAAGGCACCATTTTGCCTTTCATGCGTATTTTTATCCCGAAAGCTTTCGGGACACGACTAAATTTCTTGGTAAATAATCCGGGTTAACGAGACCTTTTAGTTAAGGGTTCTCTTTTTTAAAAGTTAAAGAGAGGTTGAATTTATTATTAACTGGAAAATTGCCACTATAAATTGCAAATAATGTTAACAATACGTGTTTATGAGATCTCATTCATCGAATAACATTTTAGCATGTTATCAATTTCATGCTTCTTATTTTAAAAGGGGACCAACATTTTGAAATGTTTGATCGCTTCAGGGTTTAGTGGTGAATCCCTGAAAGACTATATATCGACACGAATATTGAATTTTATTATTGAAAAAATATAAATCGAAAACTGTAATAATTTAAGGATCATTTACAATGAAAAACGCAAAATTAAATTTAGATGGTAAAGAATATGAACTACCGGTAGTGGTAGGTTCGGAAAGTGAAGTAGGTGTTGATATAACAAAATTAAGAAAAGAATCAGGAGCCATCACATTAGATACCGGTTATGGTAACACAGGTTCCTGCGAGAGTTCTATTACATTCATCAATGGAGAAGAAGGAATATTACGTTATCGCGGATACCGCATTGAAGACCTGGCTGAAAATTCTAATTTCGTTGAAGTAGCTTATCTTCTTATCCACGGTAAATTACCGACCCAGGAAGAATATGATGAATTTTCCGGTGAAATTGCCCACAGTGGTATGATCCACGAGGATATGAAAAAAATTCTGGATGGTTTTCCTAACACCTCTCATCCAATGGCTGTTTTATCTTCGATGGTTTCTGCTTTATCCGCTTATTATGGAGACGATGATAGTAATATAAATCGGAATATCATCCAGTTGTTTGCTAAATTGAAAACCATCGCTGCTTTCTCTTATAAAAAAACTATCGGACAACCTTATGTCTATCCCAAAAGTGATTTAAGTTACACAGGCGACTTCCTGAATATGATGTTTGCCACGCCATTAGGAGATTATGAAGTTCCTGAAGTCGTAGCAAAAACGTTGGATCTCCTATTATTGCTTCATGCTGATCATGAACAAAACTGTAGTGCATCAACGGTACGAATGGTAGGCAGCAGTAGGGCTAATCTGTTTGCATCGATTTCAGCGGGTGTTTCAGCTCTCTGGGGCCCTCTACACGGTGGTGCTAACCAACGTGTCATCCAGATGCTTGAACGCATTAACGAGGACGAAGGAGGTAATTTCAAGAAATATGTCGAGATGGCCAAAGATAAAAATTCCGATTTCAAACTTATGGGATTCGGTCACAGGGTATATAAGAATTTTGACCCAAGAGCGAAGATAATTAAAAAATATGCAGATGATGTTCTTAACGAACTGGGTATTGACGATCCGCTTTTGGATATCGCTAAAAACCTGGAACAAGTTGCTCTTAATGACGATTATTTCGTTGAACGTAAATTATTCCCGAATGTAGATTTCTACAGTGGTATCATTTACCGTGCTTTGGGAATTCCTACCAATATGTTCACGGTTATGTTCTCCATTGGCCGTCTTCCGGGCTGGATAGCTCAATGGAAAGAAATGAGACATGATCCTCGTGGACGTATCTACAGACCTCGTCAGGTGTACATTGGTGAAAATGAAAGAAAATACACCCCAATCGATCAACGCTCCTGATCTGCATACGTAGTATTATTCATACTAAAAGCCGGTTTTTCTTAATTGGAGAGCCGGCTTTTTTTATTTGCAATGGTTATAAAAAACCTCCAAGGTTTCAAAAACCTTGGAGGTTTGACTTTTAGAATCCCAATAAAAAAGGCCCCGAATAAAATCCGGAGCCTCTAAAAAGATGTTACTTAGTTATTTAGAGATCAATATTTATCCCAGAATAACTTGGTGCTTACTTTATCACCACCGATAGCATGAGCAGCTGCTTCATAATTAGCTTTATTCAAATTCTCTTCTTCAATTGGATATGTATATCTATTAGGTATAACAGAAACAGCATTGGGAGGAGCCTGTAATTTGGGATAATCAAGTCTTCTCCAGTTAGTCCATTCCGTCATACCGCGGTTATACATAGCATACCATTCCTGCATTCCAATCTTTTCTTTGTAATTACCGGGTGCAGTAGTCCAATTAACACTCGTTTGATTGTAATAATTATTAAATAAAGAATCAGCAGTTCCACCCCAATACTGGATTGAAGCTCTAATTCCATTTTTGTAATGTTGTTCCGCTGATCCCGGAATACTGTACCCACGTGCAGCAGCTTCACTAAGATAGAATTCTACTTGCGAATAATCCATTAGATCGCCCGGAAAGCTTGGTTGCTTTAATTTATTGCTGGGATGCGTATATAATGAATATCTGTTGCTCATTCCATATCTACCACCGGTGTATGTAGACAATCCTTCAGGATTCGTGAAATAAAATTGTCTTCTAGGATCATTTAGGGCGTTCATGGAATTAATAAGCGTATTCGCTACAACAAAGTCATGACGACCACTTTGTACCAAATCAACCCAAACCGGATTTGTATTCGGTGGAGATTCTTTATAATCAACAAGCGCATTATCATTATTTGAACTAATCAGATTATTAGATGCTGCTGCGGATTCTACTGTACTTTGAGCAAGTGTTGGATCAGCATCAGCTAGTGTTATCCCCAACTTTAGTTTGAGCGAATTGGCAAATTTAATCCATTCAGATATTTGATTAGGAAATTTTGTTGAATTCCCATATATC
>DATFMK010000682.1:0-12758 GCA_035267005.1 Balneolales bacterium | reverse complement strand
TTTGGGTGAGAGATCTTCCAATCGTGGATAGGAAACAAAATAAGTAGAAAATTATGTCGAATTCACGTTAATTAAATATTATTTATTCTGAAAAACCCTATAATCAACGTGAGTTCGGTATCGGAATCATGCTTTATGCCTCAAAACAGCTCTATGTCGTCTATGGTCAGTCGTCCGTCGTCAAGATAGGTTATATTTTCTCAGGTCGTATTCTCAATGTAATTATTACAACGCTGCGATTCTTATCCAAACCTCACGTTACTCACGTATTTTTAATAGCAGAATTAATTAAATATCCACTATTCTGTTAACCCGGATTATTCACCCAGAAATTTTGTCGTGTCCCGAAAACTTTCGGGATAGAAATGCGCATGAGAGGCACCCTGGTGCTTTGATTAAGCATTTCTAATTTCAACGAAGAGCACGGCCAAATTTCGCAGCTCTTTTTAGTATCCTCAAAATCGAGGATCGGTTTATTTTTTATAAGTACTTTAATTAACAATATGATATATATTACTTCTCATGGGTTACGTGAATAATTCGGGTTAATATTTCATCACAAAAAAGGGGAGTAAGTATGAACTTAACTCCCCTTTGACGTTTTATTTTGTATATAATTAATATCCAGGATTTTGCGTCAGTATTGGTTTACCATTCGCGTCTTTCCCCATAATATCGATTTGATTTTGTGGGATAGGATAATACTGATAAGTATCAGTAAATTTGGCTCCCTTTATATCACTCACATACTGACCTTCATATTGGAAATAATGATTCAGCTGTTCATTAGCTTGTCCGGTACGAACCAAATCAAAGAAAGTATGTCCCTCTCCCGCTAATTCCAATTTACGTTCAAAATAAATTTTTGTCAGCGCATCTTGCTTGCTTGTGAACGAACCCGGTGGGTATTCGCCAATTTTATAATTGGGATCTTTGTATTCATTCCAATTATTAATATTAGACGGATCACCTTTCAAAAGTACCCATGTTGATTTCGTATCAGTTCTTACGACATAATCACCGGCTATGGCATCCAGAGCCAGCATAGCGGCCTGACTATCCACCGTTTTTAATGCATAGGCCTCATTATATTTATAATTAACCCAATTTTGAGGATTATTTATCATTCGGTCACGAACCTGATTAACCAACTGACGGGCTTCATCCAGGTTTCCAAGTTGGGCTTTGGCTTCAGCAGCCATAAGAAGTACATCGGCATAACGTATAACCACAACATTGATAGCTGTTCCCGGTGCCCACGTACTATGATCAGCCTCAACAGACTCCAGAGAACGCCAGTAGATTATTTTTTTGGCTACGTAAGGTCCACCATTGGCCGTATTTCGTACCCATTTCGTTCCGGGAAACGGTCCCCAATCGAGATAGGGAATTCCACGACGTCCAACAGTCCAATCCAAACGAGGATCGAGATGCCCCTGATAAGGAGTGAATTGAGCATCGGGTGCGACATTCTGGTCATTGGTTACCATAGTATCATCATAAGCGAATTTATTGGATTCACTTATATATGGGAGACCATTCCCATCCGTACGATACGAATTTACCAAATCAAGCGTCGGTTGGTAAAAGCCACAACATCCAAAAGGACTATTATACGGGAAGTTCAGCATATCCCCCATTCTGGCATTAGCGATAGTCGAAGTCCCGTCGTTGGCAACTTGCTGTATTTCAAAAACCTGTTCGCTATTGTTTTGGGTTGTGGAACGGAAATTATCTTCGAAATTAGGCGTTAATTGATATTTCACACCTAATGAATTCGTTCCGTTTTGTCTGATTTCATCATAAAGCGCGTCAGCTTCCTGAAATTTTTTCTCAAACATATATGATTTCGCAAGGAAAGCTGCTGCAGCCCATTTATTTGCCTGACCAATATCGCTTTGTGTACCCGGTAGATTATCCATGGCAAATTTAAAATCTGCCTCAATATTCGGCCAGATATCTTTATTATTCGGTTGCTGATAATTGGTAGTACTATCACTGATCCAGGGAACTTTGTCAAACATTTTTTTCAGATCAAAATAATAGTAACCACGCAAAAACCGGGCTTCACCAATCATCTCATTTTTTTGCTGACTGCTCAAATCACTTGTTTGATTGGCGGTCGTTATGACTTGATTACTTCGTGAAACACCTTCAAAATCGGCCCGCCATTTGGCATCAAGAAAGCCATTTTGAGGATTCACTGTCATCCTTGCAATAGGATTTATGGCTGTTCCCTGGTCGCCGGGATCACTTCCTTTATGGAAAGTCCCCCCAGCTACATCACCATAAATCCAGTTATCCGGTGATACCTCCCAAGGTGAATACGAACCGGTTATATCATTAGCATTATATTGACCGCTTGCATCCAGGGCTCCGTAAGCACCAACCAGAAGTGCTTTAACCCCTTTATTATTTTGCAATACAGGACTACTTAAAGAACCCTGTGGCGGTGCATCCAAATAATTCTTGCAGGATACGACAATCATACCTGCTACTATGACTCCGCAAAAAAATAAATATCTTAGAGTTTTCATATTCTTGCACTTTTAAATTATTGAAAAATTTCTCAGAATTTGAGATTGACCCCAATTATGATTTCTTTTGGAGTGGCGTAGGATCCTTCGTCGACTCCGAAATCAGTATAGCTACCCGAGTTGCCAGCTCCCTGGTTAAATCCTACTTCGGGATCTAAGCCAGAATATTTGGTAATCGTGAAAAGATTGGCTGCCTGAACATAAAACCGCAGGCTGCTTACTCCGAATTGTCCGACAACATTACTTGGTATCGTATATCCTATTTGTATGTTTTTGGCTCTCAGATAAGAACCATTTTCAACGTAATAGGAATTCGGTACCTGATTGGTACTGAAGTAGCTACCAGCTTCCTGTATAGGTGCGGTTGCATTATGGTTCTGAGGGGTCCAGGAATCATTTAGTGCAGTGGTACTCTTAGCTCCCTGGAAGGATACATAATAATCGGTCCACCATTTTACCTGATTCCATATTTTATTCCCCTGGACACCATATATGAACATACTGAAATCCCAATTCTTGTAGTTCAGGCCCAGGTTAAATCCATATGTGTATTTAGGATTGGGACTGCCAAGGAATTGTCTGTCGGCAGGTGTAATATGGCCGTCACCATTGGTATCGACGTATTTAAAACGACCAACTCCTTCATCCTGCTCGTAAACCGATACATCCCCGTTACTCGCCTTTAGAGCCGCAGCATCAGCGTTATTAATCTCTTGCTGAGAATTCCAGAAACCTGCAATTTTGTAACCATAAAAAGACGACATCGGGTGGCCAACGGCATTCCTGATAATGGCACCACTGTTAAATCTCCGACCATCCTGATCGAAGTAATTAACGTTATTCGCAATTTTTATGATTTTATTCGTGTACGTTGTGAAAGTTAACGTAGCATCATATTTCAGTTTTCCGGTAAGCGTTCCTCTTCCTTCGATTGATCCATCGAATCCCCGGTTTCTCATACTTCCCACATTCACATATGGTGCGGAAGCAAGTCCAGCTGTTCCAGGTAATTGCGGATTGTATAACAGGTCTCTTATGTCTTTGATATAGTAATCACCGGTTAACATCAGATGTCCGTTAAATATTGTAGCATCAATACCGAAATCAGCATTGACGTCTTTTTCCCATTTGGCGTCCGGATTTCCATAACGTGTTTGCTGAAAACCAGTTACCGTTGATTGATTGCTACCGGTTAATGCGTAGTTAGCCATCATTTTGTTACCGGCATAAAGGGAATACCCGTTATTAGGATCGACGTTCAATTGATTTCCCATGACTCCGTAACCGGCCCGCAATTTAAGATCGGTTAACCAAGTGATATTTTTCATGAAATTTTCATTAGAAATACGCCACCCAATACTACCGGCTGGGAAAAATCCATATCGATTATTCACAAATTTTGAGGATCCGTCACGACGAAGTGTTGCACTTAACAGATAGGTATCCCGGTAATTGTAATCAACTCTTCCAAAAAGCGAAAACAATTTATCCTCACCTCTGCTGCTGAAATTGGTAGTCGTTCCGGAACCTGTTGTTAGTGAAGTAAAGTTAGGATTGAATGAGAAATAATCCTGAGTTGTTCCGCCTAAATTGTTATAGTTATTATCATAGGCCTCCGTACCTAATACCACTTTCACATCATGGTTCCTAAGAAACGTTTTTTGGAAAGTAGCTGTATTGGTCCAGGTATAATTATGACCTGCATAATGTTGTTCAGCATAGGAATTGGATAATGTGTTTTCAGCATTCTCGTAGGTCGGATAATTAAATTGGCGATAATCATTGCTAAAAATTTCGCCACCAAAACTGGTACGTACCGTTAGATTTTTCGTAACATCGACCTCGGCAAACATATTCCCGAACAGGCGATTTGCGCTACCTTTGTTATTACGGGATCGATAAATATAGGCATATGGATTTTGAGGGTTTCCCAGTCCGGGAGCCTGTGTTCCGGCGAAATTCCCTTTGATGTCATATACCGGAACGATGGGTTGTTCACGATACGAAAAACCAATAGCGCTACCTTCATTCAAGACGCTTGATTGTGGATTATTCGTAGTCGAATATTCCAGATTTTCACCTATACGAATATTATCACTCACGTTAAAATTCGTATTAGCCCTTATCGCATATCTCTTCAGATAGGTATAAATGAGTGTCCCCTGGCGATTCATATAATTCAATGAAAAGAGATAATTACCAAGGTTTCCCCCACCGCTTACGGTCATATTACTATTATATTCAGGTGCAGGCTTGGTGATTTCAGAATACCAATTCGTACCTGATTTATTTGCGGGCATAATTTGATAAAAACCATTTAATTGCGCAGGATCCGTATAGTTCGGATCCACATAATATAACGATGGATTAACCGACGGATCTCCTTTTTTAGCACCTGCGGGTTTAATGTAATCCGGTAATACAGGCTTTGAACCACTTCCGTATTGTGACAACAGAGCCGGAGGCATATCTGCCACTGCTATTCCCGAATTGGCATAGGCCTGCCATGCAAGATCGGCCATCCCTTGTGGGGAAAGAATGTGCCATACATTTCCGCTTTTCGGATATTGCATGCCCCAGTAAGAATCATAACTAACATTGATCTTACCACGGCCTTTTTTGGTCGTGATGATGATAACACCATTCGATGCCCTCGCACCATAAATAGAGGATGAAGAGGCATCTTTCAGAACCTGCATCGATTCGATATCACCCGGATTCAAATCGGAAATATTTTGGGTCGGAACGCCGTCAATAACATATAATGGCGTATTGTTCCCAAAAGTGTTGAATCCCCGAATATGAACCTGTGGAGCTTCACCAGGTTGACCAGATGATACGACGGTGACCCCGGAAGCCTGTCCTTGTAACTGCTTGGTCACTTCTCCGACAGGTTGTGCTATCATGTTTTGAGTGTTAACGACAGCAACAGATCCTGTTAAATCCTTTTTCTTCTGAGTACTATACCCGATGACAACCATTTGCTGTCCCGTAATCGTACTCGAAACTAATTTAACATTGATAGTGTGCCGGCCTTCAACAGGTACTAAAATACGAGTATAACCAACAAAGGAGAATACTAACGTATCGGTAGGACTTGGTATGTTCAACGAATAATGACCATTGGCATCTGAAGCGGTACCTATAGTCATTCTATGAACGATTATATTGACCCCCGGAAGCGCTTCCCCGGTAGTCGCGTCAGTTATTGTACCTGACACTTGAAATGTATTTTGACTGTATGCCATGCTATTAATTGACAGTATAAGCAGGCAACAACTCAAACTGAAAATCCATTTTGCATATGAATTTTCAGAAAAGGACCATAGTTGTAATATTTTTTTCATATACCTTTGCCTTCCCTTCCACATAATTGAAGTTTATTAAAATTCCATTTACTGAAGGAATTCTAATTTCATTTAAGGTTTATTTATCTTAAATAATTAATTGTTTTAAATCAATTTTCAGTTATTTATAGATATATAGCCTATTAATATTTTTATAGTTATAAACTTATATTTATAAATCACTTATGTGTCCTCCTATTTATAATATTTTTTTTGTAAAGAAGTAAAAATTTAATGTTCTATAGAATATCATAAGATTATCTCTATACGATTTTCTTTAATGGATTCAATAAATAATAACGCATCCCTATTAATAATCTTGAAATGTTTATGTTTTTATTAACTTTTACCTTAATTAATATCAATAATTTCTTTCAATCTTATTTTTTTGCACTTAATTTTCATACCTTAAATAACCCCTAATCTGTTTATGCAAATTTTCTTATTAAAATCGCTTCCATATTTATAAATAATTGGTTATATATTTTTACAAATGGTCTTCTAAAAGTCAGATAATTCTTTCATTATGAATGATTAAACACTCTATTTCTTATTTATAAATAGTTAAATGCTGTTAATTGATGGGTGACAGAGCATCTTTGCGTAAACAGTGAAATGACTTTCTGGCAAATATTTACTATTAATAGATTTACTGAAGTTCTGCATCGTATATTTTGTATAGGGATATCTCTATAAGACTTTGCAAAACCAGGGATTTTGTTCAATATCAAAGCCTGAGCGACTTCGGAACCGCAACATCCCGAATGCTTTCGGGATTCGAGGATATCGAATTCGCGAAAATACAGAGATTGGGGAAAAGAACGGTTTGGCATAGTCTTCATCTATATTTTACATATTTAAAATACTCTTACGACTATGAAATATTTAAAATTGATCTTTATGGTCGTGTTTGGATGTTCATTTTATCCATTCATACCTGCTACTGCGCAAGCACAATCCTGGATGCCACGTGATCAAAAGCTGAAAAAAGGCTGGCAAATACATTCCGCTGAAAAAGTTCCGGCAAGCGGCAAAGTGATTTCATCTGCATCCTATCAACCCCAAAAATGGTATACAGCTGAAGTTCCTACAACCGTTTTAGCGGCATTAGTTAAAGATGGCGTTTATAAGAATATTTATTTCAACCGTAACTTAACCCATATAAAACCTTATCGATTTAATGTCCCGTGGTGGTATCGAACAACATTTACAATTCCTCAAAAGAATTCCGGCCAAAATTATCGTCTTCGCTTCAATGGCATTAGTTATCGTGCGGATGTTTGGTTAAATGGTCAGAAAATCGCTTCCTCGGATACGCTGTGTGGAAGCTTTCGCAGATTCACCCTGAATATTGGAAAATATACAAAGGCTGGAAAAAACGTACTTGCCGTTAAAGTAACACGCCCCTATCCCGGTGACCCTACGATCGGATTCGTTGACTGGAATCCAGAACCCGCGGATCATGATATGGGGATTTGGCGAAGTGTTCATCTTTTAACTTCCGGACCTGTATCAATCGATGAGCCCTATGTAAAAACAAAATTAGATACCGCGACTCTTAAACACGCGGATCTGACGATAAGTGCTTATGTCCATAATTATTCCGATCAAACCATTCAAGGAACTTTAAATGGCAGCATCGGATCCAAAATTCAGATAAGTAAAAAAGTCTCTCTTGCTCCTCATCAAATTAAAAAAGTGGCCTTTACTCCTGATGAGTATTCTCAACTTGGCATGAATCATCCCCATTTGTGGTGGACCCATGAGCTTGGGGATCCCTATCTCTACCATTTGCATCTCCATTTTAATATTGGAAACCGGATTTCAGATAAAAAGAGTGTTCAGTTCGGAGTACGATCCGTTTCCGAATATTTTACTAAAGCCGGATTTAAAGGCTTTCGTCTGAATGGAAAGAAGGTACTCATAAAAGGCGGGGGCTGGACCGATCCTATGTTGCTCAATGCTTCTTCCGATTATGAAAAAGCAGGTATCGACTATGCGGTCCAAATGAATTTAAATGCCATCCGCATGGAAGGGTTTTGGGGAGAGAATCAGCATCTGTACAATTTGTGCGATGAAAAGGGAATTCTCATACAGGTCGGGATTAGCTGCCAATGGGAATGGCCGGAACATATTGGTACCCCTGCTGATAAACATAGTGGCCTCATTTTACCGGAACAACAATTTATTGCAGCTCAAACTTTCAAAGATGAGGTTATTTGGCTGAGAAACCATCCGAGTATTTTTGTCTGGATGTACGGGAGTGACAAATGGCCCCGTCCATCTCAGGAAAAAAAATACCTCGCCATTCTTAAAAAATACGATCCTACCAGGCCTTCTCTTGCCTCTGCTGCCGAATGGACCAGTAAAATTACGGGACCGACGGCTGTAAAAATGCGAGGTCCTTATGACTATGTGCCCCCTGATTATTGGTATGTCGACACGCATAACGGCGGTGCTTTTGGCTACAACACCGAAACGAGTCCGGGTGTGGAAGTGCCTGTTCTGGAAAGCTTAAAGAAAATGATACCGGCTGATTCCCTCTGGCCTATCAGCAGTTCCTGGTTATTTCACGCAGCACGTTATAATTTTCATAACCTGACCCATTACAATCAGGCCATGAATAAACGTTTGGGAAAACCGGCTGATTTGAATGATTATGAGCGAAAAGCTCAGTATTTGAATTATGAAGGAATGAGAGCCATGTACGAGGCATTCGAAGCTAACCGGTATAAAGCCACAGGTATTATTCAGTGGATGTATAATGCATCCTGGCCTAAATTATGGTGGCAGCTTTATGATTTTTACCTGATGCCAACTGGCGCGTTCTATGGTGCCCGAAAAGCAAATGAACCGGTGCACATTTCTTATAATTATGGGAAAAACAGTATTGATATCATGAACAACACGCTGAACAGGCGTCGTCATCTCTCAGCTGAAGTTCAGGTACTCGATTTCAATCTGAAACCGGTAGTAAAGAAAATGATAAAGATCAGGAATCTGCCATCCCGATATACATTACAGGCCTATAATATTTCACCGAATCTGTCGCTAAGTAAAACATACTTTGTGGATTTGAAATTAAGAAACCGGCATCACAAGGTCATAAGTTCAAATTTCTATGTCCTTTCTACTCAAAAAGATAAAATTGATCCATCAAAAGCTACCTGGTATATCACTCCGCAGACGCAGTTTGCAAATCTGAAAGAATTACAATCACTTCCAATGGTTAATCTTTCTGTTCAAAAACATTTTGTACAGCGAGGTGATGACACGTATGCCAATGTAACCATAAAAAATCCATCTTCACATTTGGCCTTTATGGTTCACCTTGATTTTAAGAACAGCCAGACCGGACATTCCGTCACTCCTATTTTCTGGAATGATAATTATATCACACTACTACCCGGTGAACAACGAACCATTTCCGGTTATTGTCATACAAAAGATCTGAATGGTACGAATCCTCAGGTAACAATAAGTGGCTGGAATATAAAATAAATCATAAATACCCCCTTTAATGATCAATTTGGCGGACCGTAAGCTTTCCGGTCCGCCCTTCACTTCAATTTAAAACAGAGGATTTATATGAAGCGTAATTATTACATTGTTGGCTTGATCTTGCTGACTTTTTTCGTCATCTCTTTCCTGACCAATATCATCGGACCTCTTGTTCCGGATATTATTAAGGGATTTGATCTGAATTTAACGTTAGTTGCTGTTTTACCATTTGCCTTTTTCATTGCCTATGGTGTGATGTCGATTCCATCAGGGATGTTAATTGAAAAATATAAAGAGAAGAAAGTTATGACGGCCGCTTTCATTGTGGCTTTTTTTGGAGCGCTTCTACTTGCTTTAGTCCCCAATTATTTAACTGCTGTCATTTCATTATTCCTGATCGGATCGGGAATGGCCATGTTGCAAGTCGTGATCAATCCCCTACTGCGAACAGCGGGCGGCGAAGAGAATTATGCGTTCAATTCTGTTTTAGCACAATTAATATTCGGACTCGCTTCGTTTGTCAGTCCATTGGTTTATTCTTATTTAGTATTAAATCTAAAAAATACCGTGCCATCATCGGATGTCATCCTTTCAACATTAAAATCGCTTGTTCCCCAATCTTTACCATGGATTTCACTCTACTGGCTGTTTACCGTGATTTGCCTGATTATGATTGTTATCATTCTCATTTCACGTTTCCCCAAAGTAGAACTCAGTGAAGATGAAAAAGTTGAGCCGGTTAATGTATATCTTGAACTTCTGAAAAACCCGATCGTAATCCTGTTTTTCTTTGGCATTTTCTGCTACGTTGGCACGGAACAGGGAGTTGCCAACTGGATCTCACAATTTCTATCCACATATCACGGATTTAACCCACAAACGACTGGTGCGGATGAAGTGTCCCGATTCTGGGGTTTGATGACTGCTGGCGGTGTTGTTGGTTTGTTTTTATTAAAAATTATGGACAGCCGTAAGGTACTGATTGGTTTTACCATTCTTGCTATTGTCAGTCTTAGTTTCGCGCTCTTTTCAAGTGGAACCGTTGCACTTTATGCGTTTCCAGCCGTCGGATTTTTTGCCTCTGTAATGTATCCTGTCATCTTCTCATTAGCTTTGAATTCTTTAGAAGAACATCATGGAGCTTTTGCAGGTATTCTGGTTACCGCAATTATAGGTGGTGCCATCGTGCCACTCATTATCGGATGGTTAGGTGAACACCTTGGATTACGGTATGGAATGTTATTTCTGTATGTCACGATGGGCTTTATCCTGAGTATCGGATTTTGGGCACATCCTATTGTCACAAATAAAACCATACAAATGTCCAAAAAAGAAAAACTTGCTGATAACGCGTAATCTGCATTAATATGATGAGACATAACATATTAGGTATTGATTTAGGAGGAACCAATGTACGTGCCGGCCAGGTTGTCGGTGATAAACTGCAGGAAATTAATTCCCGTAGAATTAACGCCGATGGCAGCGTAGATGATGTACTGGACGATCTGTTTCAATTAATCGATCAATCAATGAATTCGTCCATGGAGGCTATTGGTATCGGTGTTCCAAGTGTCGTGGATGTCAGACGTGGCATTGTCTACGATGTGCAAAATATTCCTTCATGGAAAGAGGTACATTTAAAAGAGATCCTTCAAAAACGCTACGATATCCCCGTTTTTATCAATAATGATGCAAATTGTTTCGCTGTTGGTGAAAAATATTTTGGTGAGGGACAAGATTATCATTCACTCATCGGTCTGATCATTGGAACCGGAATGGGTGCCGGTATCATCATTCATGATAAACTATATGCTGGTCCGAATTGTGGTGCAGGAGAATTTGGAATGGTCGATTATCTCGATCAAAATTATGAATATTATGGCAGCGGACAATTTTTCGAACACGTTCATCATACCGATGGTGAGAAAGTTTACCAAAATGCTCAAAATGGAGATGAATCTGCTTTACAGATTTTTCAGGATTTAGGAAGACATATCGGTAATGCCATCAAAATGATATTATACACTTTGGACCCGGAATGTATTGTCTTTGGCGGGTCTGTTAGTAAAGCTTACTCCTTCTTCCAGAAAAGTATGTGGGATCAAATCCAGACCTTTGCTTATGCAAATTCATTAAAAGGACTCGATATCAAAATATCGAATCTTGAACACGGAGGGATTTTAGGCGCAGCTGCGCTTTATTATGATGCTCAATCTTCAACAGACTAAAGCTAATTTATCATGAAAAAATACGTTTTATTTGTTTGTACGATCTTTCTGATAGTAAGTATATGTTCCCTAAGTGTAGCAAATCCTCTGCTAACAAAGGGAAAGAAACCTAAGGGTGAAAAAGAGACCTTTAAGAAGAATACAACCTATCTCCTGCTTCGAACCGATGATATTGGAATGAGTCATGCTGTTGATATGGGATTAAAACGCTTGTTAAAAACGGGAATTCCCATTTCTGTGTCTGTTATGTGGCCTTGTCCGTGGTATCAGGAAGCCGTAAAAATATTAAAAAAACATCCCAATGTTTCTGTCGGTGTACATTTAACGCTCAATTCCGAGTGGAGTATATATCGCTGGGGACCTATTTCCGGCCGGTCGGCCGTACCCTCGCTTGTTGACACAAATGGTTACTTTTTCCATTCTACCAAGGCCTTTTATGATAATCATCCTAAAATGAGCGAAGTTAGAAAAGAACTCCGTGCACAAATAGAACGTGCTATCCATTCCGGTTTGAAAATCGATTATGTGGATTACCATATGCTGACAGCTTGTGATAATCCACAAATCTTGAGAATTGTTGAACAGTTAGCAAAACAATATCATTTGGGTATGGCCGAATTTTTTGGTGAGAAATATGAACATACACAATATGCCGCTCCTGTTAACGCCAAAACCGACAGTTTAGTAAACGAAGTCATGAATCTTAAACCCGGTTTAAATGCGATCAATACCCATGTCGCCATTGATAATCCTGAGATAAAAGCTATGAAAGATGCCTCCGGAGGATTACGAGATGTTGGTGCTAACCGGCAAGCTGTTTTAAATGCCTTAACTTCTCCAAAGTTTAAAGAAGCTCTTCAAGAAAAGCATGTCAAATTGGTAACCTACAGAGATCTTGTGAAAATGATTGGTTTGAAGAATATGCATCCGCCTAAAGATGGTTTTCATGGCTAAGTTTTTTTTAGTTCAATAACCCGGATTATTCACCAAGAAATTTTGTCGTGATCAAGGCGAAGGAAAAAATGCGCATGAAACGTATCTGAATACGTTGAATAAACATTTTTTTCTTCAACGCAGAGCACTACAACCTTTCGCAGCTTCCATTCATGTACTCAAATTTGAGGTTTGGTCGATTTTAAATAAGT
>DATFMK010000681.1:0-3981 GCA_035267005.1 Balneolales bacterium | reverse complement strand
GATATTACGTAAAATCGGCATAACGCAGGTTATTCACCCTGAGAAACAAGTCGGTGAACGTATGGCTGTATCTCTGCTGCATTCCAGTGTCCGCGATTTTTTTGAACTAAGTGACGAATTGGCGATTTATGAGTTAGAAGCTCCTAAAGCTATGTACAATTACACACTTCAGGAATTGAAATTACGAGGCCGGTATAATGTTAATTTGATTACCATTAAACGACCCATTGTTAAAAATGGAGAGCCCATAGAAGAAGCAGATAACTATGAGATAATGGGGGTATTGCATGGTGATACGAAGATTCTAAAAGGGGATAAACTGGTATTGGTCGGTAATGAAAAAAGCATCAATAAAATTTTAGAAACCCATTAAGATTGACTGTATTTTTATGGAAGTATTATTATCCGGTAAAACCTCATTTAAGTATGAAGTCCCTTATAAATTGTATGACAAAGGAAAGCAAGAGGCTAAGCCATTAATATTGTATTTGCATGGTTTTGGTCAGAATATTGAGATGTTTGAGAAACTCACCCAACCAATACAAAACGTAAATGCTTATCATCTCTTTATTCAGGGACCTTATATTGATTTAAGGACGGGTCAAAATGGTAAACCATGGGGATACTCCTGGTATCCTTATAATGGTGATCAAGTTAATTTTGCCAAATCCCTGGAGTATACTTCCGAATTTATTCAGGAAGTCGTCGATGGATTGTTACCACATATCAATGTAAATAAGATGCTGGTTTTTGGATATTCAATGGGAGGATACCAAGCCGGTTATTTTGGACTTTCCCGATGGAAACATGTAAATGATATTATCGTTGTAGGTTGCCGGATTAAAACTGAATTATTTGAATCGGGATGGGAACATCGTAAACATATTCGATTATTAGCTTTGCATGGTTTAAAAGATCAATCGGTTAAACCAGAGCCTCAGCAAAAAGAAATAGAATTTTTGAAATCCAAAGGTTTGAAAGTGGAGTTTCAGGGGATTCCTCAAAAACACAAACTTACAAAAGAACATTTTGAGTATATCATGAAATGGCTAAAAAAAACGGGTTATCAGATAGGATAAAACGACTTACATAATGCTCGCGATTTTATTAAAATATCATAATAATCTAAATGCTTGGTTTTAATATACGAATATATATGTTATTGAGTGTTTAAAAGATCTTAGTAAAGTATTTTTAACATATATCACTTAGTAGTATTTATTTTGAACTATAATGTTTTATATTTCTTATAGTTCTATAATTTTTGAAATTACCGTTAAACTATATTAATTAAGAGAGTGTATGATTGGGGGAGATATGACTCGAAACCACATAATTAGGGGGGAATATGAAAGTACTTTTAGTTGAGGATGATAATTCTATACGAAAAATAGTAGAGTTATATCTTCAAAAGAATGGATACGATGTCACTTCTACTGCTTTTGGAAAAGAGGGACAGGAATTTGCGTTGAATGACGGTTACGACTGTATCATTATGGATGTCGAACTCCCTGACGCAAATGGCATTGATATATTGAAGAAACTAAGAGATAATGATAATTATACCCCGCTTCTAATTATTTCTGCTACTAAAAATGTAGAAACAAAGGTCGAAGGTCTTGACTCTGGTGCGGATGATTATATCACAAAGCCGTTTGATTTTAAGGAGCTATTAGCTCGTATTAAGACCATTACAAGGCGCCGTAATCACATGGATGTGGGAGATACCAAAGAGATTTTAAATTGTGGTGAATTAACCATCAATCTTCTTAAAAGAGAATTTAAAATTGGTGATAAAACAGTATTTCTTACAAATAATGAGTTTAACCTTTTAACTTATTTCATCAAAAATAAAAACAGGATTATATCGAGGAAAGAGTTATCGGAAAATGTCTGGCGTATTTATTTCGATACCCAAACCAATTTTGTTAATGTATACATTAGCTACTTGAGGAAAAAGATACGAGAGCACACCGATTTTGAATATATCGAGACGATACGGGGTGAAGGTTTTCGTATTACCTGTTCTTAATAGTTGAATATTCCTGTAATTATTGCGTTAATAGAAAGAAATGATAATTCAATCATTAGTACTAACTATGAGAAGCCTTTGTAAAACTGTCTTTTTGGCCAATCTCTGTGTTATCGGGATTTTAAAATCCTCACATATGTCTAAAATGTTGCGGTTTAAAAATCCCTCTCGCATTGATCTTGATCAAAAGTCATAGTTTTGCAAAGCCTTCTATTAACGCAGTTTTTTTGATGTTGTCCGATTTTACTGAAGATTTACAGACATTACCCGAACCATTTCTTAAACGTATGGAGCAGATCATACCTTCCGAAATGAAGGAACAGGTTTTTCGGTCTTTCATTGAGGAACCTATGACTTGTTTTAGGATTAATACGCTTAAGATACAGGAAGCGGAGGCTATTCAGATATTAAAGAAAAGTGCTCTTCCCGTTAATAAAATTGAATGGCTGGATAACGCATATTGTGTCACTCCGTCTTTTCGAACCGCACTGATGGAAACGGATTTATATCGACAAAACACGATTTATATTCAAAATTTGTCGAGTATGATACCACCGGTTTTGTTAAACCCGACTTCCAATGAGAAAGTATTGGATCTCGCCGCGGCTCCGGGCAGTAAAACGTTGCAATTAGCAGCGATGATGGGAAATGATGGGAACATCATGGCGATTGAACTGGTTCGGAAACGATATTATAAATTACTCGATAATCTCCGGCAGCATGGAGCCGAAAATGTTGATGTTTTCAATACTAACGGGGAAACGGTATGGAAACGATTTGCAGGTCAGTTTGATAAAATCTTAATCGACGCTCCGTGTTCTACCGAAGCTCGATTCAGGGTAGATGATGAAGAGACGTATCGCTATTGGAGCATGCGCAAGGTGAAAGAGATGGTAAGAAAACAAAGTCGTTTGCTCTTTTCAGCAATACAAAGTTTACGTGTCGGTGGAACGCTGATTTATTCAACCTGCTCCTTCGCTCCGGAAGAAAATGAAGGTGTTGTTGATCGGTTGATGCAAAAATTCGGTGATTCGTTAACGGTTCAACCTCTTTCGATGAATATCCCTAATATGCAAACAGGTATGACCCGGTGGAAAAAGAAATCCTATCATCCCTCTGTTGCCAATTGTCTGCGTATTCTTCCCAATCAATTGATGGAAGGCTTCTTTGTCTGTAAAATGACTAAAACAAATATAACGAAGTAAACGGTGTCTGTTTTAATTACCGAGTATTCGTGGTAAAAAGACATTTTCCTACAATGCTGATACTTTTAATTTGCGTAGAAGATTTCTGCCATTCGGTCTTTTAGACTTAAAATGAAAGAATGACGATACTGTTAAATGATAATACTTCTAAGTATTGTTATCGCGAGTTACTCGAAGGATCTATCAACGGTTAGATGCCTTTTATCAATATCGATTTTTATAATTGTTTATGAAAAGGCTTTGCAATACCAGGGCTTTTGTTAACCCGAATTATTCACGTAACCAATATGAAGTAATATATATTGTATTGTAAATAAAGTAACTTATAAAAAATAAACCGATCCTCGATTTTGAGGAAGCTAAAAAAAGCTGCGAAATTTGGCCGTGCTCTGCGTTGAATTTAAAAATGCTTAATCACGACAAAATTTCTTGGTGAATAATCCGGGTTATTGCGCCAAGTTAAGCCCATGAAGGGGGGATTAACGATTATGTTCTTTGAAACCTTTCGCAGGAAGCCTTCAGGTACCCAATCCTGTCCGGTAAAGCCTAACCAGTTGCCGGAACCGAGTCTTGCGTAGTCGGTCGAGAGGCCGGTCCCGAAAATGTTCGGGATAGACAGGGAGTCCAAAGGCCGCGTGATTGAGCCACGAAATATTATGTATTGTTGGAGCTTTCGTAGTTAGCCCAAACGGGAGCCGCAACGAGCAGGACGCTACGGTGAGTCCTGAGCGTTCCGACCGGGGT
>DATFMK010000680.1:0-2293 GCA_035267005.1 Balneolales bacterium | reverse complement strand
TAATGCATGATGCTTCTCAAATCAGGTAATATCCAGCCAATATGGCAGCTAATCACGCGTTCTCGGTGAGATTTTTTTTAATCGTATATTGAGAGATAGAACTGAAGAATTTATGAATAATTTCTTGATTAAGATCGCTTTAGATCTTTAATTGCGCTGATCTATACTCGATTTGACAGGATTGGACGGCGAGGTAGAGAATCCATTGACAAAATGATATCACAACTTTTCCGGAGCTCTTCGGAGTGGGCATATGTTTACAATACCTGTAGTTTTTAGAGGGTAAATTTATTACAGATACAATTGTTAGCGGTGCCGTGAAAATGGCAGGATATCTGAAATTTAGGCTTATCGACTATTAGTTGGAGAGTACATAGAATGGCGATAACGCCCTGCATCACATGTGCAAACTTTACGAACTTCCTCGTGAATGCAGTTGTAGGTTGCAACTACCGCATTCGCAGCTGTGCTCTGTATATCCAATTGAACAAGAAAAGAACACCTACCAAGGCCAAGGGACCGGAGATGGATAAATAAGTGACCAAAGGAAAGCGTCCCCACATCCAGACCACATAGAACACTGCCAATGAACCGAACAGGGCTGCTCCAACCCACTCCCATCGCCACCCAATGAGCAAAGCGATAACCACGATGAATGTTGGGACGAGGTGGAGTAGCAGAGAACCGATTGTCTCCCAAAAGCCATAACCTTCACTAAATACATCTAAGGCAAACACACTCAAGAAGATCGCGAAAAGAATGCACAGAATCCTTGGAGTCCAGAAGAGAACTCGCTTCGCGCTTGCATTCATTGGTTCCTCCTAAATTGTTGCGGTCTAACATTTGTAAACTTCGCACACGATCGCTTTACAGAAACCGCATGATAGAGCCGGTCAGAGTGAAAATGGTTATGTGTCAGCTAAAGAATTAGTAAAGTCTGTGTTCTTTCCATGGCAAACCTGAGGCCTCAAAGGTTAGCAAACGATCAGAGGTGCGAACTGTTGCTTTACTATATGTCAGTTTTATTTCCTCTATGGTTTCTCCACCTCGGAGGTGAATTTCAGTAAAAGCCAAAGATTCTGATGCTAAACCGAATGCTCGGCTGGATGTTATCACCACAGCAACATATCTTTCTGCTTCCGCTGCAACTAACTCATCGTGAATTGGAAGTAGGGTTTCAATAAATCGGTTGGAGGTTGCATTAAATCCGACTGCACGATCTTTGGTTACCAGCAACGCAATATACTCCGATAAGTACGCAACTCCTTTTCCTGATTCGTCTAACCTCAAAGGCAATGCCTGCCAAACATTTAATGACGTGGATATTACGAAAAAATGTAGATCAGTCAAAAATGCACCTAAATAACCCTTTGAGCCGCTCCATAGCACCTTCTCATTTGGTCGGAGATCAAAGGTAATAGTCTTTCTCCCCTCGATAATAGCGATAATTTTACCTTTCGATTCTGCAATATCAATTAAATCTTCAATTTCTTCTTCGGTATAGGCGGGTATTGCGGATGCAAAAATAGACAAGCAAATTACACTAATAAAAAATTTTCGACATCGTAACATTGCTCTTCTCCAGAAACAGTTAATTATTATTAGGACATAACAAGGCGAATTCCGTCTTCAAATACCCTGTTAATTTCAAATTCACCAAAATTTCATGCATATAATACCTCACCATTGGCATTTTTGCAGATATGATGTGGCCATCCAAATTATGATGCGTCCTTATCTTTTCCCCAGCGCCAACGGGGTGGTTCGCCTCTTATCCAACATATCACTAAGAGTAAAATAGTGAATCCGACAAGCCAGCAAACAAATAAAGCCTTTTTTTCATTTAGGGGGAAAATAAAGATGCCAGTAATTATCATGACAGTATAAGCGATTACAATTATCCAACCCTGCCAAGTCAATGGCAATCCCCAGCCCCAGCCATAACGTTGAGCGCGGAACCAATAATTCTTCGTATCAGTATCGTTGTTTGACATATCTATTACCATTGTGCGAATACGCTTTTCGATGATTGTCCTTGCGAAGCCTAAACGAAATTTTGTCGAACTGGTGATAAATTGAGATAATAGGCAGAAAACCATGCCTTTCATGATCTGTGATATCATAAAATATCACAAATTGCCCCAAAGTTGTGAATAGTAGATGGTATCGCGATTTTGCAATTTTACAGATATAATACTGATACATGCACCGTATCTCTTTATGGCGGTCACTGTCAAATAGGGATCCCGGCGCATGCAACCTTCCTTGAATAAAAAGGGCGAATCCAGGTTAT
>DATFMK010000679.1:0-3735 GCA_035267005.1 Balneolales bacterium | reverse complement strand
TTTTAAATTACCTTTTAAAGCGGAAGCAGTACAGGCATATTCCTTGCCATCCTTATCTCTAACCCAAACCATAGATTCATAACCGCCCTTGTTATATTCTTCTTCAGCCATAATCTTTCCTCCTTATTAAATTAATAACTTGTTTAATAGAAGAATAAATATCTTCTCATTTGTTTACCATGGTCAGGGTGTTTTTAATAAAAAAATAGTGGTTAACTTTTGCCACTTGAGGAGCTATTCAATATATAGACATGAGCTACTTGATTTCACAACTCATGTCCTCACCACAGCAAATTGGTGATTTGATCTTGCCATGACTATTTGGACATTTTGAAACATGAACTTCAGTTCCATCATCCATTTTAATTGAATCATGAACAAGAGGCGCATCACATTTAGCGCATGTTGCATTAACTTCCATACCGCATTTCGAACATTTGTAAGTTGCCATTTTATTTCCTCCTAAGATTCAATTAACTAACACATTCTTATTATTAATATTTCCGTTTAAATGACCCTTACCATTTTTCAGAAAAACCTCTACCATTGGAGTCTCCTCCATCAGAGGTTTAAAGTATGGAAAAGTGTATGAATATATTTAAAAATATTTAGTTGGATAAATCAAGTACCACAATGTATTAGGAAGGAGAGATTGGGTAGGAGTTAAGATGTCTTGCCACAATCTTAACTTTTTCAGCTCAAATTACGAGTTAAGATGTGCAGTGGCAATATTAACTTTACAATCAAATTCAGTTCTTATCGTCTTTAAATCCAATATTCCAATGAGTTCCATCACAAAAAGGTTTGTTTTTTGAACTGCCGCATCGGCAAAGAGTACAATGTTCTTCTGAGACTTCCTCTGCCCGATTTGCATGTCCAATAATTTCTATATTACCAGTAACAAAGTATGGCCCATCTTTGGATACCTTAACAAGTGGTTCCCTATCCTGATCACGATATTCCTCGCCGTTAACAGAATAGCTCAAAGCACCTGATGGGCATTTTTTTATAGTTTCGATTATTTCTTCTTTTGAGGCACCATCTGGATCAATCCATGGTTCCTGTCCCAGTTTAAAAACTGCAGGAAGATTGTCAGTACAATAACCAACATGAGAACAAATACCGCGATTATCATGAATAGTTACTTCCTTGCCGACATAGTTATCACGTTTATCAAAATGCCCATCTGTTTCCTTGCGATCACTAAAACCGATCTGCCCATGTGCCCCGACACAAAAAGGTTTGTTGTCTGATGCTCCACATCTGCAAAGGGCAGCACCCTTAAGATTGGTGAGTTTTTCATCCCTTGAATTAACAATTCCATCTACTTCTTTGGGTGTGAAATCTGTGAAGTAATAATAGGGACCATTAGGTAACGGAATAATCTGCGGTTTGGGATCTTTCTTGTTGCCTTCTGACATTTCAACACCTCAAGATTAAATTTATTACATCTTAGGGTTGTTAATATATTCTAATTTTATCTTACTTTTTCTAAATCTGATATTGCCTACCAAAATCTATTATTTGTCAGGAGAATACAAATCCAATATGTATAATTACAATATTTACTGTTCAATCTACCAATTTCAGTTTGCTGGATCGCCTGAATTTAAACTTGTGCGATAAAATAGATTTAGATGATTTTATTTTTGGCAGATGAACTTTAGGACTTTGGGAAAGCTCGTCAATTTCATAATTGCATTGATGGCAGATATTTTTTTGGTAAGAAATCGAAATCAGACAATTGGGACATATCTTCATGGCCATTTGGTTTCTCCACACAATTAATAGTAATAATAGCCCACGTCATCCTAATTGGGACAACTTGACTACGATGCAACTGGCAACCCAGTTATCATAGACCTGTGGCTTCCGTTACTACTTTAAATTATATATCTGTATATAAATTTATTATTAAAAGAAAAACACAGGAGAGTCAATTCGAAAGATTGATATGTAAATATGTCTTGCCACAATCTTCAGTTCTGCCATACAAAATCTGACTCAACATATCCACCGTACATCTTCACACTTTAGGAATCATTCACGAGTCTAAGTTCAATATAGATAGTTTGACTTCTTGAACCACTTTAAAATGTGATCGATTTATTGTGGCTGTTGACATGAAAATTTTATGGTTTATTTTGTCAAAATCAAAATGTTTACACCAGAACCCCAACTTGGCACACAGAGATAGAACATGTTTAAATTGCCCGACTATGAAGTCGTAATTCATATCCGACAAAACCCTTTCGGTGAACAACTGGGAAAAGAGATATTATCAGAAACTGCAGCGTATGTCCTCGATGAAAGCACCGAATACTATGGAGTCAAGGATTACCACTGGAGTTTTTCATCATGGAATGAGGCTGTTGAGGCTGCAAATAAATTAAAAAAGTATATTGACAATCCAAACCTTTTACTTCTTCGTGCTAAGGCTAATTATGACGCTTCAATTAAATCAATAGCTTTCAAAGATATTATCAGGGCAAAGTCAAAAAAAGCATATTAGCCTTATCATTTAAATTGAAATTAACCTTACTTGCCACCACCTTAAAATTTGGCACTGCCTGTTTTCTTATAAGATTTCCACTGGCAATAATTGTTGATATTAAAATCTACAAAACAATCAACCGTGGATATTTCGCTACCATTTTTTCCCAGAAACCATCACTCCAATCCATGGGAATGACAATCAGCCAATCATCAGCAGTTATATTCATAACAGCTGAAACAATTTTCTCCCCGTATCCTTTTACAGCTGAAGTGATTGAGTAGAATTGAATTGTTTTATTTGGCACATCAATCAACAACTCAACACCGACAAAATCCTTCCCTCCAATTTCAACAACAGGATCCTTTTTCTTGTTTTCGCTAAGATAATTTGAAGCTCGTATCCTTTCGTTATAAATCTTTATGTATTTAAGAATCTCTATTTTTGACAGATTAGTAGCAAGTTCCATGTAAAGCGGATGGATATTCTTCCTGACGTTTGTGGCTTTGAAAATTTTATTGCTGTCAGGTAATTGAAGATCTGCCATTTTGGTTGGTTTGCGTTGCATGGTTGCCCACTAATTGCGCCATTGCCCAGCGGTCGATTGCATGTCTATGACCCATAATAGATCTTGCTACTACCTTGAATTTGATCCTTGCGATTTACGTTTTCCCTTCCTGCTGGTCATTATAAAAGAACCGCATTTTTGTTTTTAGTCTTCTGTGGCGACTTTTGATGTGAAAATTTTACTTTTAAAATGGGATTGGCCCATCTTCGTCATCATATGGTGCCATTTCGCTTATTAAATCAAGAAAAACACCAAGTGAATCACACAGGTTTTTTACGATTTCACTGTATGATAATTTTTCCTCTGGTGTAGTAGCTTTTGCCATTGATTTTAATGCACTTAATATTTCTTTCGAAATACCACTCATTATTTTTTCAGGATCCATTTTCTCTCCGATTTTTTTGATCTACATTGTATCTATTCTTCAACTTTTTGGATTTCAAGAAAGATTGCCAACATCGTTAGTTTCAAATTTTCTCTAACCTCTTTCAATTGATAATGGCAACCTTCAATCAACAATCTACTGTAAAGCAGCTTTTTTATGCTCATCCAAGGTGAAGATACATCCAAACATTTTGACCAATCATTCCATTAAGTAAACTTTTGATTACTTGCTACAATAAAAACTATTTTGGGGCAGAAATCGAGTGAAGATGTGGGATGGACATCTTAA
>DATFMK010000678.1:0-2590 GCA_035267005.1 Balneolales bacterium | reverse complement strand
AGCAATAACCAATTCTGGAGTCATAGCCATATAAATGACTACACGGTCTCCTTTTTTAATACCCTGTTCCTCTAAAACATTTGCAAAACGACACACATCTTCGTGAAGCTGCCGATATGTAATCGTTCTTCTGAACGAATCGGGGTGATTCGGTTCAAATATAAAAGCCGTTTTATTTCCCATTGTATTCAAATGGCGATCGAGACAATTTTCTGTAATATTAAGTTTACCCCCTTCGAACCATTTGATATTTACATCATTGAAATCACCACTTTGTACCTTATCCCAGTGTTTCCGCCAATAGAAAGTACCTGCCTCGTGATCCCAAAAAGCCTCCGGATCCTTAATACTTTGTTCATATGTTTCTTTGTATTCTTCAAAAGAATCTATATTCAACCACATAATAATACCTTTTTAATTTTATCCGATTAATCTGACTTTTGGAAAATCTATTTATAAGGAGACGCTTCATTTGTAATTATTTTAATGGAAGCGATACCACTTCTTATTATTATAGTTTTTCTTCGATTATGCAACTATAAATGTATATAAGCTTAATTTATATTAGAACAGTAATAACATATACTTAACAAGGGTAATAAGCTATTATCAAGTTCTTTAAAAAAAGTAAAAGATGTTTTTTAACGTAATATAAGGTGCAGAAAACATAATGAAATCATGGGAATTTTTCTATGACAATCGAAATGGCAGAATAATTTGCAAGCACTAAAAAAACCGATTACATAATTTAAATAGACAGGTTCAACAACATGATTTCACTTAATAATAAAAAATATATATAAACAATTAATTAGAATATTAACAATCACTTACATTCCATTCAGTATTTTTATTGTAAAAAATATTATCCTAATATATTCTTACAAGACTTTGCAAAATCGTTCTTTTGCTCAATATCTGCTTTTTCGCGACTTCGAAATCCCCGAATATAGTAAAAAAGCTGCGGTTTCGAATTCGCTCAAGCTTTGATCTTGAACTCATCCGGGTTTTTCAAATTCTTCTCCTAATAGAACCTAATTGTTTGATTTCCTTTTATAACACTCGTGTAAAACATTTAACAATCTTGATTTTCTTGTCCTCACATTTCCATTTGAGATATTAAAAGCATTACTAGCTTCTTCGTTCGTAACTTCAGGCTGATCTATAAAATATTGTATAAATTCGCGTGATTTTTTCTTCAATTCACCTAAACATTCTCTCAATATCCGTTGTCTCTCTTCGTCCAGTAACCGCTCAATTTGTTCTGCCGGTTCCGCAATGTGTCTAATCTGTTCTTCATCGCCACTGAACCGATGATTACGTTTCAGATATTTTAAATATTGATGCCGGGCTGACTTAATTAAGTAACTATAGATATAGTTTTCATTCTTAATTTTTCCTTCCCTTACTTTCTGAAAAACCTCGATAAATGATTCGTATACGCATTCCTCTGCATTATACCTATCAGCCCTCATTGTTACTACCAGATAATTTATCAGCCGGGGTATTATATCTTTAAGCAGCTCATCAATTTTTTGCTGATCGTCATTCTCAATAGCTGCGACCAGGTCTGAATAATCCACTGTAGATTTTACCAATATATTTCCTGTTTAATTTTGCTATTTGTGATCTTAGCTTTTGCGATTGTGGATTACATCCATCTCTTATAGATAATAAATATAATAAACTAAATTCACCTGAAAATAATCATCGAAAATAAATTTTGCATATGTGAAATTTATGATAATATTTGTACAAGTTTTTTATATAAAATCAGTCACTTACAATCTAATTATGATAGATTTCAGAAGCTCTGTTGCAAAAAAATTTAAAAAAATATTAAAAAATAATGTAACAAATGATTAATAAGTGACTCTTATATCATGGATGGGTATAACCTATTTCTTTTACAATAACATAAATAATTAAATAAAATTAACTGGAGAAAAAAAATGAAAGCATTGACCCAAAAAATCATCCGTAAAATTGCAACTATATTTGCTATCGTATTCGCTTTGTTTATGGTCACCGCCTGCGGTAACATCGCCGGGACCACCATGCCTGCTAACAACGCTCAGCAACCGACCGTACAACAACCTTCCACAAAATCACAATCCTCGGTCTCCAATACCACATACAGCACCAACGTACAACCCGAGATCATCGTTGACAAACCCAACTGAACATCTTTCATCAACACCAACATTTTTAACCGTTTAATCACACAACTATCATGAAAACATACAATCATTCTTCCAGCACACACAAAATCATTACTTTCATCGCTATCGTATTCGCTTTGTTTATGGCCACCGCCTGCGGTAACATCGCCGGGACCACCATGCCTGCTAATAACGCTCAGCAACCGACCGTACAACAACCTTCCACGAAATCACAATCCTCGGTCTCCAATACCACCTACAGCACTGACTTGCAACCTCAGATTATTGTGGACAAGCCCAACTGATCATCATTCATCAACACCAACATTTTTAACCGTTTAATCACACAACTATCATGAAAACATACAATCATTCTTCCAGCACACACAAAATCATTACTTTCATCGCTATCGTATTCGCTTTGTTTA
>DATFMK010000677.1:0-4124 GCA_035267005.1 Balneolales bacterium | reverse complement strand
TCCACCCCATATAATCCCAATCACGCCTGCGAAATGGTTGGCGAACCAACTCTCCTTTGTCATTAATTCGGGGAGTTTGGTGACTGATAAAACCGGGTATTAAATACGAAGGGCAAAAACTTCGGATCCGATACCGGTAGTTGGCATACCGAGCACGGTCGGCGGAAACCCGGTCGAATTGAAGGTCTGGAAACGGCACAAAAGATTCGGGTTGTTCGTCCATCGATGTAGGATGCGGATAGGAACCGGCCAGCCAGCTCCACGGTCCATAATATTGATACGATTGCCGTCCAATATGCGGAAATCGTTTCCGTAAAGCTTCGAGCACCCGCTGCCAGCCTTTCCATTGCGCGTACTTGCTGGCTCCCGGATAATTCAAAAAAGTGTAGTCAAACGAATAACCGCCGATTCCTGTTTTCTCCTTAAATTCAGATAGTTCCTTAATCAGCCAATTCTGAAATGATCGAAAGCCAAGATTGGCATACTGCTTTTTATGCCCATATTCATTGACGGTAACCAACCATTTCTTGTTCTGCTTAAACGGCATAACCGGATAGACATAAGCCATTAATCTCACCCCTTTACTTCGGGCATAAGTCAGCATATCTTTAATGGAAGAAGGAATCGAGTCGGTTTCCGGATTCCATTCATCTTTACGAATCTTTATTCCTAATCCCAACCAGAGCAAATTTTCCCAATGCCAGTCATCAACGGCCTGTTTAAACGTTCCCAATTTGGAATTAGTAGGCGCATAAACGATATCTTTAATTCCAATTCGGGAAGCCTGATTGATGATGCGTTTATACACATCTCTTCCCGATTTCGTGGAAACATCAATTTGGTAATCATTCTCCGTCCAGCCGACATTTACATTGATAGGTTTTGGATTGTGATCCACAATAAATTTTGATACGCAATCGGTAAACGCATGGATTTCCGCTTTGTCTTCTTGAGGACCTTTATCGGGTATCTTGCCATCCGTCCATTTCCATTCCGGTAGCATATCAACAGGAACCGATACTCCGGACAATTTGTATGTTCCCAAACAGGCCCGGTCTGAAAAGAATTCTCCATAGGACGTTTTCCATTTCATATCCGCTTTATATGTGATATTAAATGAATTCCCACTCCGATGAATGTTTAAAAATGGATTTTGAACCAAAGCAAACATGCCCGTTTGATCCTTAAAGCGGAGAAAAATCCCGTAATCTTTGGGTCCCAAATTTTGATGTAAAGCACGGGCGATATAATCACTATTCACCTTGTTGGCTAATTGCTCTTGTAAGACGTTAACACGATTGACAGTGTAACCGCTTTTTCCTTTAGCTACTATTTTGAGCTGTTTACTGATAAAATGCCAGCCCGGTTTTATTTGATAGATACTGGTTATCGTGTAATCGGGATTTGTATAGGTATAAACTAACTGATTTTTCCGCTCATGAATGGAAGCAAGTTGAAGCGATTGACGATTTATTTTGTGACCATTTAGAGTAATCGAAAATTTATCATATTGAAATGAATAGCTTTTGTGCAGTCCCCTATCGGTTAATTTGGTTAATCCTTCGGATGTGAAATAAGCCCTCACATATTTGTTTTGTAATTTGAATTCCTTCTTTAATTTTTTACCCGCCAAACTGTTAGCGTATAAGCCTATCGGCAACAGTAACGACACCATCGTTGAAATGATGATAAACGTTACAAAGGATAAGTGCTTTTCACCAAATAAATATATTGAACGATCTCTTTTCATTCTTTTTATAACTTCACTTCAATTGTAAGGAAAATAATAAAATAACGTGAATTCGAAATAATTATAGACTTGTTTTGTTTCCTATCCACGCTTGGAAGATCTCTCACCCAAATAGCGGGTTCGAGATGACGCCATTGCGTGATGTTTGTTAACCATCGACATCATCTACGTCCATTCGCGTCATTTCGACCGGAGGGAGAAATCTTCAAAGTAACCTATTCATTCCAGGACGCTTTTTTAAAGAGGGTCTTATCTCGAACTCACGTTAAATTATCGCCCAATTTATTTGCACTGTCCTGAAGGCACTTTAATCGATTTCCCTGGTGGTACCGGGATCCCAAAATAGGGTGATCCGTCTGTATTCCAGGTGAAATGTTTCATATCGATTTCACGGTTCCATCCGGGGGTTGTATCGACTTTGGAATGAAAAATAATCCAATGTTGCGTGCCATCAGGTGAAGTCGTAAAACTCGCATGACCGGTTCCATAAACGTTATTAGTCCCTTTAAAAACCGGACCTTTTTTGGTCCAATTTTGTGCAACCATGGGATTTTCATCCTTATTTTTTAATTCCAGTTGTCCCAGGCAATACGTTCTAAGCCAGGAATCCCGGGTCGAATAAATGATGAAAATATGTCCGGCATGTTTTAATACTTCAGGTCCTTCTTCCAGATTTAACTGCGGACCAAGCTCCCATTTGGCTTTTGGTTCGGATATTACTACCCTGTTTGAACTAATCGTCCAGGGATTTTTCATTTTGGCCATGTATAAATTCTGAGGGGTTTTATCCGTTTGCTCATTTTGCTTCCAGCCCGACCATATCGCATAGAGTTGATTATGAATACGTGTCACTGTTAAATCAATCGCCCAGATATTATTCTTATGAGAACGGATATGGTTACCGGTATAAAGCATTCCCATATCTTTATAACTGCCCTGAGGATTGGCGGTCCTGGCTTCCAGCACTCCGCTTCGTTGATAAATGAATGGCGAACCCGCTTTTTTAGCCGCGGCATAATAAATGAACCAATGGCTATTGATATAATGTAATTCAGGCGCCCAAATATTCGCGTGATTCCATCCCTGAGCCGGTGGCTTCCAGACTAATTTTTCATTTTTCTTAATCTGTGTGAGCTTCTTGTTTTTAGAGATATAAATGCCACCGTTTTTAGATTCTATGAAATAGTAATAGCCATTATGTTTTATCACCCACGGATCCTGACCTTTCCCCACCGGATTGGTAAAGGTACAAGTTTTATGAGATTCAGATATTTTGGAGCTGTGGTTTCTACTTTTTCCTTGGGTACAATTCACAACAATTACAGCTAATAAAACCAATAATATCTGATTTAATCGTTTCATATTAAACAAGATTATAACGCATCCATTTCAACATCATGTATTATTTTAAAAAGCGACAATAAAGAATGGGACTTATTGTCGCTTTTTTATTGAACATCTTTTATTAAATGATTTCGTAAATCATTTTTAGAAAACTATGCAATACCGTACTTTTATCGACTTTTAAATTTATTATTAAGTTTTTCATCCAGCATTTTGATGAAATACCCCCCTACAACAGAACGTGCCTGGAAACCAACTTTTTTGGCATTCGTGGTTTGGAACCAATCACTCATCGGCACTCTTTCCGGGGTATTATTCACGTAACCGTATAATGGTGTAATAAATCTTTCAAACGTTGGCAGATTATCCGCCATCGTAGCCGTCCAGGTCGACCAATCACTTTTCGAATAGGTGTGCCGGCTGTCCAACGGTAAACCGTATTTATTGAGTTTCGTCAGATAATAAGCCACTTCTTTTTTCCCCACCCATTTAGGAAATATATTAAGATGCAGAATCTTATCCCACACCTGATTATATAACTGACTCCAGGTATGAGACCGGTCAAACGTTAATTTGAAGTGATTTCCTTCCTGATCTAAACGGATCCATTTTTTAGCCATCCAACGGGCCGTATCGATATAGGTGTGTTCGATATTTTTCTTTCCCAACATTCCGGCTAATTTTCCATAACAGGCCAATCCCATAATGGCTTTTACCGACAAATTCGCATTATGCGTGGTCTTCCCTGCAAAATCATCTGTAGTTAATTGATTTTTTGGATCCATCCCGTTTTTCAGCAAAAACTTCGTCCATTTCGTCAGTATTTTCCAGTGTTTTTGAGCATAGGAAGCGTTCCCATCCACTTCGGCAATCGCCGTGGTCATGATAAGCATATTGCCGGATTCTTCGATCGGCATCTTTTCCTGAGGAAATTTACCATGAGCAATCGGGTAAAATCCCAGATCGTGCGGTGCATACGGTTGTTTCCACTTACCCTGTTCACTGTAATAAAAAATCGGATCCATCAATC
>DATFMK010000676.1:0-2544 GCA_035267005.1 Balneolales bacterium | reverse complement strand
AAGTCATCTCCCCTGATCTGTCAAAATATCTGGAAAATAAAAAATTTCTTACGCCGGGTATTCAGAGCAGAGAGTATTGGGAAAGCGAATTATTGTCTGAGGAACTTATTGATTAACAAAAAAGACAAGTGTTTATACGATAATGGATTACATTTCTTGTTGATCTGATTTTTTATAGTTACTCTATTATTTATGAACATTACACTAACTAACGTGAATTCGATATAATTTTCTACTTATTTTGTTTTCTATCCATGCTTATAAGATCTCTCACCCAAAAAGCGGGTTCGAGATGACGCCTTTGAGTGATATTTGTTAACCATCTACATCATCTACGCCCATTCGCGTCATTTCGAACGCAGTGAGAAATCTTCAAAGTAATCTATGCATTCCAAAACGTTATTTTAAAAGATGGTTTTATTTCGAACTCACGATAAACTAAGATAGGAGATTACCGCACTCCGCTCCCAAAAAAAATTTTTTGGAAGCGAGATCATAGTTCCAGTTTTAGATAATTTTCATTCCCTCCCATTTCTAACGGTAAGTATCTCAAAAAATGATTAAACTTTTACTATAAGTCATTGATAGAACAGAAAATTATTTATCGAGAGAGATCATGAAATCATTATTTGTTTTGCTTTGTATATCTGTGCTTTTGTCCTTTTCAGGCTGTAAGAATAATTCTGCGAATGCATTATCACCGGTCGATTCAATGGTTCAAAAAGTAAATGACGGACGACCCTACAGTTATGTGTTCGTTACCAAAAACAGCGGTAACGAATTCTATGGGATGGGTTACACTCCTTTTAAAGATGTGTATGCTGAAAATGGTTACGTTGTCGTCGTATCTTCCGAGGGTTCCAATAACTACTATAGTCTGTCTAATACCCTGGGAGTTGAAATAAGTAAGGGCGATCTCAGACTTAAATATTAGTTTTTTTTGTCTCATCCGTACATACTTATTAAACCCATCCAGGCTTTTTGCACTTTATCTATTGAATAAGGATTTTATTGCGAACAGATATTTAACGGATAACAACGTGACGCAAGCTCAAGCCATCGACCTGATTAAGAACGTGTCCATCGATCATTCTGCTCCGCAATTTTGGGCGGATCTTGGATGCGGCAAAGGGATGTTCAGTATCGCGCTCGCCAGTCTTTTACCGGAACGGAGTCGTATTCTTTGCATCGATAAGACGAGTTACCATTTCCCACCCAACACTCAAAATAATGTAATATTGGAGTTCCGGAAGATGGATTTTACTCAGGATTCTATTTCCGATTCAAAACTTGATGGCATCTTAATGGCCAACTCGCTGCATTTCACTCCGGACAAAGCAGAACTTATCCCCAGGTTATCAGCTTTTTTGAAGTATGATGGTTGTTTTCTAATTATTGAATACGATACGGATCAGTCGAGCTGGTGGAATCCATATCCCATTCCCTATCCGGAACTTCAAAGACTTTTTCGGGATGCTGGGTTTTCATCCATGAGAAAAATCGGATATCGTCCTTCCAGCTGGGGACCAAAGAATATGTATGTGTGCGAGATTAGAAGATAGAACGCAGACGACGCGGACAACGCGGATTTTCGCAGAATTTTATTTAACCACAGGGGACACGGGACTTTACACGGAGGGAACCACAAAGATTTTTAGTAAAAATGGGATCTCTGATAAACCTTTTGAAAATAAATTAGATAAGCATCTTTTTTACTCTAAATGCTAAGTTCCGGAAGAACGCCCTGTTTGTAGCATTTACCCTGATATTAGAATTAAAATCCGACTCTGGATGAGTCTCCTATACTATCAGATTTTGATAAAATCCTCTTTTTAAAACGGTAAATCGGGCCTCCATAAATTTCTCGATCACATCAAAAAGATCACGAGTTCACAACTCGCAATATAAAGGATAAAAATCCCGACACTTACTAAAGTTCAATACATTACCTATCATAGCTTTTTATTTTTTAAAATCTTATCCTTAAAAACACAAGAGGGGTAAAAAAATATTGTATAAACTATTATATCAGGAGAGAATATGAAATCGTTGCTTTTCTCATTATCTATTGTATTGATTTTATTTATGACAGGCTGCAAAAAGAATCCGGTAAATTCTCAATCAGCTTCTGTTGCTTCAATGGTAAAAAAAATCAATGATGGCCGACCATATTATTTGGTTTCTATAGTGAATGGATCTAACTGGACTAATTATAGTAGCTCGGATTTTCAGGATGCTTATGCAGAAGATGGTTATTTAGTAATTGTTTTAAACGACAATTCCAAATCTTACTATAATCTGGCGATAACTAAAACATTAAATATATCTCATCAATCCCTGGATTTGTATTATTAGAAGACTTTGCAAAACCAGGAATTTTGTTCAAGATCAAAGCCTGAGCGGCTTCGGAACCGCAGCATCCCGAATGCTCATATGTTATGTTTGACAATGAGCATAGTTATACAAACTTTTACTATCCACTCATCCGATATCGGATGAGTGGATAGTCATAAAAAATTTTGAATGATGGGTCATCGAGCCGGT
>DATFMK010000675.1:0-3314 GCA_035267005.1 Balneolales bacterium | reverse complement strand
AAGGCTTTGCAAAACCAGGGCTTTTGTTCAAGATCAAAGCTTGAGCGACTTCGGAACCGCAGCATATTAGCCATATGTGAGGATTTTGAAGTCGCGAAAATGCAGATATTGGGCAAAAGAACGGTTTTGCATAGCCTTCTATGAATAATCTTATTGATAAATCTTTTTTAAAAACCGGAGGACATTTTTAGTAGCCCTCCGGTTTTTATGTTATGATTTATAGATTAGAGATTACCAAAGTGGATTCTGCTTTAACGATCCGTTGCTTAAGTCAATTTCGGTTTGAGGGATAGGAAAGACCGTATTTTTCTGTGTAAAGGTTTTTCCATCTTTTGCCATTTCCTGAACGGCCCAGTTTGATTCCACTTTATTAGCTCGTAGCAACGTAAACCATCGATGTTGCTCCATAGCCAATTCTGATCGTCGCTCATGCCAGATATCATGCAAAAGAGTGGTTCCAGTCGATTTAATATCCGGTAATAACGACATAGCGGGAAAGGTCGATACTACGGTTTGTGTATTTGTCGTGACGTTTTGCGTTGAGGTATTGTAGGTTTGGGTAACCTCAAGATATGTTACTGTTATATTTTGTCCGGGAGTCACATTCTTCATTGCATTTACGTAATCTGTGGTATTATTGACAGCCTGACCATTTACGCTTTGTATGATATCCAAAGTATCGACGAGTATCTGACTATCGTTATTTACTAGTTGATATGAAAAAGATTTCATTCCGGCTTGAGCAGCTGCGGAGTTTGGCCAAACGTAGCGGATCATAGGTTTCCCATTTTGTTGAGTTAATTTCAGAGTATCCGCAATAATCGGAGTAACATTTTCAAATGAGATCCCTATAGTAGCGGTTCGTCCGCCTCGTGCCCGGCTGCGAACCATATTCAAATATTTTTGCGCGGTTGGCGCATCACCGTTTTGCAAGGCGGCTTCAGCAGCGATCAGTAATACATCTGAATAGCGTAAAATGCGAATATTCCCAGGACCGTCACCCTGTCCGCCGGGATGTGTATCACTCACAAAGGCCTTTTGATTATAATGTTCGTCAACCATATTGGGATTTTTATGAACAGCACGTCCCGTGCCATCCGGTAGTTCTTCCCACACAAAAAGTACTGTAGCTTCCTGTCTCGGATCACCGGTTTCAAAAGATGTGATCAAATTTTTTGAGGGATTATTGAATCCCCAACCCAGGTTTGGATTTCCTCTTACCCCTTGTACCTGGTTAAATTGGCTCCCACCTTCATTGGTACTCGTAGCTGTACACTGAACAGAGAAGATCGTCCCAGATGAATTTTCGCCGGCCCGGGTGAATATTTGATTATAATCTGCTAAGAGAGAATACTGACCCGAGTTGATGACCATTTCCGCATATTTCTGGGCATTTTGATAATCCTGCATATAAAGATAAACTTTTGCAAGCATCCCTTCGGCTGCCCCTTTGGTGGCACGTCCCAGATCATCAGCCGAATATTGTGATTTTTCCGGTAAATGTGCTATTCCATATTCAAGATCACGTATAATCTGAGCATATACTGAATCGGGTGTTGCATTCGGTTGATTATAATACTGACTTGGTTTAAGCGGTTGCGTTACCAGCGGAATATCCTGCCAACCCCGTTCCAGGAAAAAATAAAAATAAGCCCGCAGGAATCTGTTTTCCGCTATCAAACGGTCCTTCAAATTCTGATCCATATTAATATTGGGAATATTTTGAATCGCAAGATTCGTACGATATACTCCCTTGTAATATCCTGTCCATGGATCATTGAAAGCTAAATTACCAGCATCATAGTTCAAATTATCGAGTTCTAATAAGAAGGGAGCATCGGTTGGTGTACTTCCTTTATTGGCATCATCTGATATGATATCAGTCAGGCCTAAGTATGAGAATACATGTACCTGCCAGTCTCGTAAAATCTGATATGAAGCATTAGTCGCATCAATGGCATCCTGCTGAGTTTGGAAAAACGTTTCGGATGTCTGTTCGCCCAGCGGTTTATTCCGGAGAAGATCATTGCAACTCGATATTAGCGGTAAAGCGACAGCTATCACCGCTAACGGTAAGACGGTCTTTAATAAGATATTTTTAAGTTTCATAAAGCTGCCTTGTTTTAATTTAAAAATGGTTGAATGGTACATTTTGTTAGAATCTGATATTAACACCAACTGAGAATGTGCGGGCTATCGGATACACACCATGGTCAATCCCGCTGTCGAGAACATTTGTGGATGTTTGTCCGATTCCGTTTTCAGATATCGTACTTCCCGAAATTTGAGGAGTGTACCCACTGTATTTTGTGAATGTGACCAAATTTTCAACATTCAAATACACTTTTATCCCTCTGACGTTTACTTGTTGGGTAAGACTTCTCGGCAGATTATATCCTAACTGTATATTTCTGATTGTGAAATAGGCTCCATCTTCTAAGAACCGGGTGGAGACGTTATAATTCATACCGCCATTTGTTAATCGTGGTTCAGAATTGCTTGTGCCCTGACCGTTCCAACGATCCAAATAGGACGTTTCAAAATTAGGGGTCCCGAATCGGGCTGTTTTTTTTGCATTGTAAATTTTATTGCCGGTTTGTCCACTTGTTGTTACGGAGAAATCGAAACCCTTATAACTAGCACTCAAATGGACTCCATAGATAAAACTTGGAATCGGAGAACCGATATAGGTCCGATCGGTAGAGGTGATCGTGCCGTCTCCATCAGTATCCTGAAATATCAAGTCACCAGGTACTGCCCCGGGTTCATATGTGTAGGTTTTATTTGGATCATACGTTCCGTTTTGTTTAGCCGCAGCAACTGCTTGATCATTATATTGAGTTATTTCATCCTGGGATTGAAATACGCCAACGACCTTATATCCATAAAATGCACCGATTGGTCCGCCAACAACAGTCCGCGTAGCTAATTTACCACCTTCACCGGTTCCACCGGCAAATATAGCATCCTGGCCTTGCCCTAATTTATCCACTTCATTGTGTACGGTTGATGCCACGACACCAACTGTATAATGAAAACCACTAACAGTCTGGTCCCAACTAACATTAAAATCGAATCCCCGGTTGATAACGGAGGCGGCGTTTACATAGGGAATATTACTGGCACCAACATATGCGGGTATAGGGGCCTGAACCAAGATACCATCGGTATATTTATGGTAATAATCGACTTCCAGAGATAAACGATCTTTCAGGAAACCGGCCTCCAAACCGATATCAGTCTGTCTCGTTTGTTCCCATCTGATATCCGGATTTGCCAAGGATATAATAGTCGCGCCGTAATTAATGGTCTCG
>DATFMK010000674.1:0-2151 GCA_035267005.1 Balneolales bacterium | reverse complement strand
CTCTGGAACAATAAAATCGGGATGTATTGCAGCCGTTTGTGGAATGTTCCGAAAACAGTCGGGCCCGCGATATCTCCTCAGTTTATATTTAAAAACGGGTTTCATGTCACGTATTATCGTACGCCAATTCTGCAGGATTCTGTCACCGGACAAACGGAATATCGTATAAGGCATGATTGGAGAAATGGGGGGCCTGTACGAGGCATTCCCAAAAACTATTGGAGTGCTATATGGACCGGAACGTTTCATCCCCAAAAGACCGGATCGTATCGTTTTTACGTCCGGGCAAATACAGGCACTAAATTGTATTTAAATGGAAAAAAAGTAATCGATACCTGGCGAGTGGGGCATGGTCAGCGGCGATTTGCTGATATCAGAGTTAAAAAAGGAGAAAATATTCCTATGAAGCTGGAATATTTTGATGATAAAGGACCAGGCTCAATCCGGTTAACCGTTCATAAACTATCACCCGGCAAATCCGGAAGTGATTGGTTAACCCGTTTGACTCCCATGAATTTTTATCCGCTAGCTGCAGGCGTTCCCAATGCACGAAGAGCGAAAAAGGTGCTCGATCATCTATACAATAAAAACACCTTTTGGCTACACTGGCTACTGCCAACCGTATCCAAACAGGATCCGGTCTGGCCTGATCAGGGATACTGGCATGGCAACGTTTGGCCTCCCGCTAATTATTTGGTTTGGCAGGGAATTAAGAGATATGGCGATCTCAAACATCAGGCAGTGTTTGCTCGTCGTAGTGTGGCGTTATATATGAAAGATTGGAAAGGAAAACATCTGAATGGCGAAAATTACAGCAGCATAACAGGTAAAGTTAATGGTGATCCTCATTATACATGGGGGGCGTTATTGCCGATGATCGGTGTGGAGGCATTCACAAAAACCGATAATAATGACCGTCCGGTTGCTCGTGACAATCCCTACATAAAAGCGAATATTAAGATGTCACACATACCATTTGGCGGGAAGTTATATACGATTTTGTCTCGGAATGGGAAGGTTACGGTAAAGGAAGAGTAATTTTTGGAACACAGATGATGCAACTAACTCGGATTTTACAGATTGGGTAAATCACAGAGAATGAAAAGCCTGATTATTTGAGGGATAACATTAACGGTATCAATGCCATGGAATTAACAATTATAAATTCAGAAATATGAAAATGCAAATTATAAAGAAAGCTTTGATTTTGATCATGTTAATGATCTCAGTCAATGCCTTCGCCCAACCATATCATAAGTCGGAATACGGAGTGGTAATCAATACCAATGATATGAATATTGATGTTGAATTTTACTCTAATAATATCGTAAGGATCGTAAAATATCCGGTCGGTGCAACTTTTCATAAAAAAAGTTTTGCGGTGGTGATGAAGCCGGTAAAGGTTAGGTTTTCAGTACAAAAAACAGTGAATACAATAAATGTCACGGATAAATCCCTGATTGTTAAAATTAATACAGAAAGTGGAAAAGTCGCTTTTTATAATAAATCCGATAAAGAATTACTAACCGAGAAACAGAATGGAACTCATTTTTCGAACTGCAAAGATCCTTTAGAACATGCATTTGATGTAAAACAGGCCTTCCAGCTTACTCCGGAAGAAGCCATTTACGGGCTGGGTCAGCATCAACGGGGAACGATGAATCAACGAAATCAGACCCTATTATTAAAACAGCGCAACCGGCAGATTGATATTCCTTATTTCTATTCCACCCGTGGCTATGGTTTGTTTTGGGATAATACTTCCACAACAACATTTAAAGATACCACGGGAGTAACCTATTTCGATTCAACGGTGGGAAATGGGGTGGACTATTATTTCCTGAAAAGTGATAACGCCGATCAGGGACTAGCGCGTTGGGATAAGCTCACCGGAACCGCACCGATGTTTCCACGCTGGGCTTTTGGTTACTGGCAGAGTCGTGAACGATATAAAACACAAAAACAATTATTAGGTGTCGTAAAAAAGTACCGGTCTTTAGAAGTCCCACTGGACGTCATTGTTCAGGATTGGCAATATTGGGGGAAAAATGATGAACATTGGAATTCTACAAAATTCGTTAAGTCCAGATATCCAAATCCACAAAAGATGGTTGATGATGTTCATAAGCTGAATGCACATATTGTGATCTC
>DATFMK010000673.1:0-5129 GCA_035267005.1 Balneolales bacterium | reverse complement strand
TTACATTATTTAGAAGAACGGGCAGCAGATGTTTTTCTTGCAAATAATGTTTTGGCGCACGTTCCTGATTTGAATGGTTTTGTAGAAGGGATACGGATTCTGCTAAAAGAAGATGGCATTGCCGTTATTGAAGTCAAATATGTGGTCGATTTAGTGGAACATTGCGAGTTTGATACGATCTATCATCAACATCTTTGCTATTTCTCTTTGATTGCCCTGGATAAGTTATTCAGGAAACACGGATTATTTATCAATGATGTTGAAAAGGTTTCAACGCAAGGTGGATCACTACGGATTTTTGCCGGAAAGCAGGAGGAAGTCAAAGATTCCGTGAAAAATCTGATTATAGAAGAAATCGAAAAAGGTGTCGATAAGATCGAATATTACAAAGATTTTGCTGATCGCGTTCATAAAATAAAGGATTCTTTGGTCGACTTATTACAGGATCTGAAGCATAATCACAAACGAATTGCGGCTTATGGAGCAGCTGCAAAAGCAACGACGCTTATGAGTTATGCGGGCATCGACCGTAATTTGATCGATTATGTCGTGGATCTGAATACCTTTAAACATGGCCGCTACATGGGAGGTAATCACCTTCCGATCTACTCGCCTGATAGGTTGTTGGAAGATCGGCCGGATTATGTGTTGTTACTCGCCTGGAATTTCGTCGATGAAGTGATGAAACAACAAAAGGAATATCTGGACAAAGGCGGACATTTCATCGTTCCAGTTCCGGAAGTGCGCACTATTTGATAAACACATTATGACTCAATAAAAATGAAAGAGCCATCACCCTGATCGGAAGTTTTCATGAATATAGGTTGTGTGACTATTTATAATGCGCGGGAAAAGAAATCTTTTGGTGGAAGAGGATACTATATATGCGAATCCATCAAAAAAAATGTAGACCAGTTCGATTATATTGGGCCGCTAAAACAGTTCAAACCATATTCTGTGGGTTTTTGGGGTCTTGAGTTTTATTACAATAAGATCCGCAAAAAATTATATACGCGGAATAAAGATCGATGGTTATTTCAATACTATGGGCGGAATCTGACAAAACTCGTAAATCGTCTGCCCATAGATATCGTTTTTAGTCCAACGAGTCCGGGCTCACAGCCTATAGCTTATCTGGAAACGGATAAACCTGTAGTCATCTGGACCGATTCAACATTTTATGGAGTGCTCGATTTCTATCCTGAATGGATGCATGAGAAATTAAGTAATAAGCTCATAAATGATGGATTAAAAAACGAAGAACAGGCACTAAAACGAAGTGATCTTATCATATTTAAATCAGAGTGGGCTGCTCAAACGGCCCGAGATGTTTATGGCGTCGATCCTTCAAAACTGTTGGTGGTTCCTGGCGGACCCGGATTCGATTATGATATCAGTGGTTCAGATGTTAAAAAATGGATTTATCATCGATCCAGGAAGAAATGTAAACTCGTGTTTATTGGAGGAAATTGGGAACGAAAAGGGGGAGCTATAGCCTATGAAGTCGTTAAAAGACTGAACCAAAATGGTGTGGATGCTGAACTGATCGTCATTGGTTGTAAACCTGAAATAGATAGCCGTGATGATCATATGATAACGGCAATGGGCAATGTCGATAAAAATAACCGGAATGGATCTTCCCGGTTTCAAAGAATTATGAGAGAGGCCCATTTTTTTATCATGCCTTCGCGGGCTGAGGCGATGGGTATTTCTAATATTGAAGCCAATGCATTTGGATTGCCGGCAATCAGCACCGATGTAGGTGGAGTAACTTCAGTCATCAGAAATGGAGTAAATGGTAAAGCTTTTCATTTAGATGATGATGTCGACCAATACTGTAATTTTATAGCAGATCACTTTGATGATTATGATAAATATCGTGGTTTGGCCTGGTCGTCATACATAGAATATCGAAAGCGATTAAACTGGAAAGTTTCCGGTAGAAAAGTTGTCAGAGCCATGGAAGCACTCTTAGCCAACAAGCAAAATATAAGAACAAAACGCAATAACAATTCTGAATTAAAAAATTATGAAATCATGTCCTAATTGTAATTCAACAAATGTGACTCCTTTCTTTGAATTACACGGAGTGCCGGTACACAGCGTATTACTGGTACATTCACAAGAGGAAGCCAAACAATTTCCCCGGGGAGATATTGAATTGGCTTTCTGTAATGACTGTAGTTTTATCTATAATCAGGCGTTTGACCCCGATAAGGAATCTTATTCTTCTCAATATGAAGAAACCCAGGGATTTTCCCCCACCTTTAATGCGTTTCACCGGAAGCTTGCGGAACAACTGATCGATCGATATGATTTGCATGATAAAGAGATCATCGAAATAGGATGTGGAAAAGGGGAATTCCTTACGTTGTTATGCGAACTGGGAAATAATCGTGGAACAGGTTTCGATCCGGCTTATATCAGTGAGCGCAACACGAGTCCGGCCAAAGATAGAATGACCTTCATCAAGGATTTTTATTCTGAACAATACAGTGACTATAAAGCGGATTTTATCTGCAGTAAAATGACGCTTGAACATATTCCTGATACGAGCCGATTTATCAAAACAGTTCGAAATAGCATAGGTGATCATCTGGAAACCAAAGTCTTTTTTCAAATTCCAGACGCCATTCGTGTTTTCAGAGATTGTGCATTTTGGGATATTTATTACGAGCATTGTTCTTATTTTAATCCGGTTTCCCTGAAATATCTCTTTCAAAGTAATGGATTTAAGGTCTTGAATACGTGGACCGATTATGATGATCAATATCTTATGATAGAGGCGGAACCGGTTGCCGACGAAGAAAAAGATATTTCGCTGCCTTCTCCGGATGAAGTAATGGAGATGAAAGGTATTATTAAACAATTCGTAAAAGTCTATCATGAAAAACTTGTAGACTGGAAAATTAAATTATCAGATTTTAAACAACATAAACGTCGTGTAGTGATTTGGGGAGCCGGATCGAAAGGAGTCTCGTTTCTGACAACACTTCACATTAATCATGAAATACCATACGGCGTTGATATCAATCCTTATAAAGACGGCACCTTTATGGCTGGCACAGGACAACAAATCGTGAAGCCGGAATATTTGCAAAACTATCAACCTGAAATTGTAATCATTATGAATCCGATTTATACCAGAGAGATTCAACATGCGTTACTGCAAATGGATTTATCGCCGGAGTTAATAGCTTTGACTTAATTATTTAGAACGAGTTATAATGAGCAATGGAGAATATGAAGAACACATAAGGTGTCCGGTTTGTGATAATGACGAAATCTACGTTTTCTTTGAATTAGAGGATATACCAGTACATTGCAATCTTCTGTGGGATACAAAAGAAACGGCCAGAGCAGCTCCAAAAGGAGATGTACATCTCGGATTTTGTAAACAATGCGGCCATATATTCAATACGATTTTTGATCCGGGAAAAACGAATTATGATGAGAAATATGAAAACGCATTGTATTTTTCATCCGTTTTTAAAGATTACGCGGATCATCTTTTGAAATACCTGATTGAACGTTTTGATCTGCATGATAAATGTGTTATTGATATCGGATGCGGGCAGGGAAATTTCTTATCTGGTTTATGTCATGCCGGACATAATCGCGGGATTGGATTTGATCCGGGATATCGTGAGTTGGCATCCGATCATGAAAATGGAGCAAATATTCAGATAATCAGGGATTTTTACGGAAAAAAATATCAAAAATATGAAGCCGACCTGATTTATAGCCGTCAGGTGTTGGAGCATGTACCGCAACCGTATCAATTTGCTCAAAGCATTCATGAAACAGTCGTAAAAAAGAAAACGCCGGTATTTATTGAAGTTCCCAATATATCATACACATTGAGGGATCTGGCTGTTTGGGATATTATTTATGAACATTATTCCTATTTCAATAAAGAATCTTTAATCACGCTTTTTAATCGTGCGAATTTTAAAATTGAGAAGGTATATGAGCTTTACTATGGTCAGTTCATTGGAATTGAAGCCATACCGGTAGAGGATAATGTACCGGTTACTCATTCAAAAAAACAAATATCGGATTTACTGCCGTATGTAAATATTTTTAATCGAAGATATTTAGAAAAGAAACAGTATTGGTTAGAACGTATTTATCAATGGGGGAAGGATAGTCGCCCCTTTATCTTATGGGGTTCAGGATCTAAGGGAGTGATGTTTTTAAATGAATTGGGTTTATTTGATCAAATGCAGTATGTCATCGATATCAATCCGCGCAAACAAGGTAAATATGTCGCAGGTACCGGACAGAAAATCATGCATCCCGAATTCCTGAAAAAAATTGATCCGGATACGGTAATTATCATGAATCCCATTTACCTCAATGAGATCAAACAAACACTTGAAGAAATGGGACTTGAAGCCGAATTAATGCCGGTACAATAGTCATTTTAAAAGCTTAACCCGGATTATTCACCAAGAGAATTTGTTGTAACCAAGGTAAAGGGAAAAAACATCAAACGTATCCGAATAAGTTGAATACGTATTTTTTCCTTCAACGCAGGGCACGGAAAATTTCGAAGCCATTTAAAACATCCTCAAAATTGAGGATTCGGTTAATTCTTATAAGTTTTTTAATAGCAACTGATTATATGTTTTTTTTTAACGTGAAAAATCGGGTTAAAGCGATGTTAATATCAATAGATTAGCTAATTGCTTTTAATTCAAGATCCCGGATCGGGGTCCGGGATGACGTCAATAAAGTGATTATGAGTTTTAAATTACACCGTGTCCACCGTGTAATCCTCTGTGCACCCGGTGGTTAACCCGGATTATTCACCAAGAAATTTTGTCGTGTCCAGAAAGCTTTCGGGATTAAAATACGCATGAGAGGCACTTTGGTGCTTTGATTAAGCATTTTTAATTTCAACGCAGAGCACGGCCAAATTTCGTAGTTCTTTTTAGACTTCTCAAATTTGAGGAAAACTTTATTTTTTACAAGATATTGTTTTTTCAATATGATGTGTATTCATTCTTGTAGCTTACGTGAATAATTCGGGTTATTGCGCCAAGTTAAGCCCATGAAAGGGGGATTAACGATTATGTTCTTTGAAACCTTTCGCAGGAAGCCTTCAGGTACCCAATCCTGTCCGG
>DATFMK010000672.1:0-2901 GCA_035267005.1 Balneolales bacterium | reverse complement strand
TGGTTCGCATATAGGACATAAAAAACGTTAATGATCTGTCTGTGAACCAGAGTTAATGAATATTCATCAGCTTGTCAAGACAAAATTTGACCGCATATAGACCGTATAATGCTTTTATGGGCTATATAGAGACCATTCCCTTGACAATTTTTATCATTTGAGATCAGAAGGTGAATGTGATTTGAGGTGACAGTAGATAGCAATCGCCGGATTTTAAGCGATTTTTAAATGATGAATATCAGCAGCATGTAAAAAGGTCAGCATGAAATCTCCTTACGGTACCTTTACAAGTTTCCAGGATTACCAAATTGTTAATATTGACAAACCTCGCTGGAATGTGTATTAATACACACTATGGATAGCCGAAAAATAATCAAAATACTCAAGCAAAATGGGTGGTACGAAATTGCAAAATCCGGCTCTCACACCCAATTCCGGCATCCTGATAGGAAAGGACGAGTCACCGTTCCACATCCCAAGAAAGACATACCGGTTGGCACATTAAAAAGCATTGAACGCCAGTCAGGTATCAAATTCAGTTGAGGTATTGCCATGACGAACTATATTGCTATCGTTCATAAAGAAGCCAAATCAGATTTCGGCGTATCATTTCCGGACTTTCCAGGCTGTATCACCGCTGGAAAAAATATCGATGAAGCCAAGGATATGGCCCAAGAAGCGCTCACACTTCATATCCAGGGTATGCTCGAAGACGGCGAACAATTGCCCGGCCCTTCCAGACTTGAAGAAATCATGAGCGACCCCGATTACGCCAATGCAATCGCTTATTTGGTTGTTTCGGTGCCTGACGCCAGACCCCGCACCGTTAGGGTGAATGTTACCGTACCTGAACTGACGTTAAAACAGATTGATGCCGCTGCTAAAAAACGCGGTATGTCCAGATCGTCATTCTTAGTTCACGCGGCACAGACTGCTATTAAATCTATCCAGTCCGATGTATCTGCCTGAAGTTTTTTAACGGAGTTGCGGTAGGGATATCGGCTGCCCGGCACCCCTAGTACACATCTTCCAAAACAAGCGGGTTTGCCGGCCAACGTGACACACAGCAAGTAGCTCGAATAACCGACCCGTCCTGTTTGAAACACCCCACTGCTTGGTTTCCGATGAATACCAGTGTTCGGCAATTATTGCTTTTTTTTGAGAAGGGGATAAATTAAATAAATCCACTCCCCTTTGATAGGATTTTCCTGGTAAATTGTATGATATCTACCGATGTTTATTGCATATCTTTTTCGGTTGGTTGAGTCCACTGCGGTAAAGTAAGATTGTCTACTTGGTATTGTGTTAAATAAGGATATTTCTTTTGGAATAATTTGATGTCATCTTCAAATAAGTCGGTAATTGTTACTACAAAAGTTCCTCCTGAGGCGCCTGTGACTGCTTGGTCAATCAAAGGAAATACGGAGCCTGCACGTAACTCTTTATCGTCGGTTCTTTCTTTGATGATGGCTTCAAGATGCCCAAGATAGATTATTTTGTTAGGTGCAATAGAAAAAGAGCTGTACACTGGAACAGCAAATGATCCTATTACCGGAAATATTCCACTTTGGGCGAATAGTTCTCGTAATTTATATGAACCTGCTGGCAGTTGGAAACTTACCAAATATTCATTAAAAGAATTTTCCGCCTCATTGTATTTTTCACCCACTTTGAAGGAATATTTTTCTCTGTCTTTTTCCCCATTACTCCAAACAAATACATATTTAATATTTGGCTGATAACTCGTTTTATACTCATTGGCTATTTTCACTGTTAGAAGCGCTATAGACTCTTTTGCCACATCAATTTTATTTGTGTCGGAACTTAGAGCAGGGGGTTTAATGGTAGCACATCCGCCTAACATAAATACAATCACGCAAAAAAATAATAAATGATTTAATCTAGATTGCCATCTTGCTGTCATTTTGTATTCCTTTGTGTTTTATGAGTTTTCACCAGGGAGATATTTCACCTAATCGATATTTTATAGGATATAATACCCCTCATACGATCCAATTGCTCCACCATGACGCAATAAATTCCTCTTAACTTGTCGTTTTCTGTCGGAAATATCCATGAATATTTATTGAATTTTGTTCATATTTAAAACCAATTTAAATGTCAAGTGATAAATAATTTAAATTTCAGATAGTTATATATTACGTTGTAGCATTAAATGGGGGCAAGTCTGCCGTTGACTCTTAAGGGTGGTGTTTTGTATTTTCCCTATTATCTTGCATGGATCAATAGTGGACTTGACCGCTTACCTTTCCTTGGTTATCTGTTTTCGGCTCCGATTCTGTGGGCGGAAGACGGTAAGGCCCGAAAGAAAGGGCGGCGTTTCAGAGGATATTGAAACGCCGCCCTCATATGTTGCCAATAGCTTCCGTGAGGGTTCAAAACGTCCGTAAATGCCATAGAGACGTTTATGCTACGATCGGACAAGGTCGAAGCGGTCAAGGTTCATTACCTTGTTCCACACCGCCACAAAGTCGTTCAGGAACTTCTCCCGGGAGTCTTCACATCCGTAGACTTCCGCCAGGGCCCGCAGTCGGGAGTTCGAACCGAAGATGAGGTCGACACGGGTGCCGGTCCACTTGAGTTCGCCCGTTGCGTGATCACGTCCCTCGAACACGTCTTCGTCTTCCGAGGTTGCCTTCCACGTCGTGCTCATGTCGAGCAGATTCACAAAAAAGTCATTGGTGAGCGTCTCTGGTCGCCTGGTAAAGACGCCGTGCTGGGACTGTCCATAGTTGGCATTCAAGACGCGCATACCGCCAACGAGAACCGTCATCTCAGGCGCGGTCAGCGTCAGCAGTTGCGCCCGATCGACCAGCAGCTCCTCTGCCGATACGCTGAATTTGGTTTTGAGGTAGTTACGGAACCCGTCTGCAGCCGGTT
>DATFMK010000671.1:0-2963 GCA_035267005.1 Balneolales bacterium | reverse complement strand
TTTGAGGACACTAAAAAGAGCTGCGAAATTTTGCCGTAGTAGGGAATCGTATGTCTTTTTTAGGATAAAAAAGAAGGCCCCGATTCCTCGGAGCCTCTGTAATCAACACACATTAAAATTACATGTGAGATTTTATGTAATACGTAATCAGTCTTGCCACTTGATCCAGGTTGCGCCGGTAGTCCAATCATTAGCAGAACCTTTAACACCAACAGCACCACTGAAATTAGTCTGTGTATAGAAGGGATCACCCGGAACTTGTTCGTAATGAGTAGTGGCAGGTGAACCGGCAACCAGAGAGAAGTCGTAATTTGACGCATCGGTAAACAATTGTGTGCTGGAATTGACTTTCAACAGATCCAGATCCTGAGCTGTATATCCCAGTGTATCAAAAGCGGCGGAATAATCACCATCTTGGTAAGCAATATTGCCACCGAACGATAAGTCACCACTTTTAAGGAATTTACGGGTTTGATCGTTTTCAAGATAAATCGGAGCGGTAGTTAATTTATTAGAAAGATTAGCAAGGATTACATTTCCATAATGCCCTGACAGTCCTTCACGAAGCATCATACCAGACATCGGAATCTCTCCATTTGTTTGACCGCCAACCTTACTATAAACAGTGGCATTATAGACGTGGAATTGTGAAGGTCCGACGCTTTGACAAGTCGCGTCGTAGGAACCACTGGCACAGCCGTCGTTTTCCATTCCTCTGTTAGCCGGACCGGTTTCAACAGCTAAATAAAACTGTCCATGTCCTCGCCATCCGGCATCCCCGTCAAAACCATCGTCCTGGGCGCCTATAACGACCATATATTTAAAATTAACCGTACCTCCGAAGGGTTCAATACCGTCGTCCAGCGATTTGAAAATGCTGATGTGGTCGATCTGCGTTTTACTACCTAAAGAATAAGGCGTAAGTGCCTGAAGCTCACTACCGTCGGCAATACTGTAACCGGTGTAGTTAATCTGAACGTAACTCAGTACACCGCTGTCATCATCATTAATGAAATTATGCTTATTTGTATTAACACCGTATTGAACAGCTTTGCTCAGACCTTCAATTTCACCCTGACCACCGGGCCAGTTATTGACCGCATTACCACAAAGGATAATACCGCCCCAGTCCCCAACTTGAGGAGTAGATTTGGCCGATGTGAATATAACCGGATTATTAGCCAATCCTTTTGCAACCAAACGGCCTGACGGATGGAATCCATCTTTATAAGCATCCCAGGTACCGGGCAACGCGATAAGAGTACCTACTTCATCAGCGTTGTTATTATGATATTTAAACTTAACGGTAACGCCTTCTTTTACGGTAAGGGTAACGCCGGGCAATATATAGTGCGGTCCGGCAAGAGTCGTATCATTAGCCCATGTTTCATCCCGGGTTATAAGGGTTTTGTTACCGGGCAAATCGGCATAAACTTGTGGTGCAACTGCAAATTCATGATCTGATTTAACAGACTCTGTACCCACTTTTACACTAATGGCACCTGTCATAGCACCATCGGGTACTTTTACTTTTAATTGAGTAGCAGAAGCTGAAGTAACAGATGCCGTTTTATTACCAGCAAAGGTAACTGTATTCTCACTGGTATTAGTAGAGAAGTTTTCCCCTTTTATGGTAAGTTCCGTACCTGCCGGTCCGGCAGTAGGGGTAATAGAAGTAATAGAAACAGGTCCTCCATTATTTGATGAACCGGTTATCTTACTACCTCCTCCATTTTTACATCCTGATAGAATGATTGACAAAGCAAGTACAAAGAGACTTGCCATTTTTGTGAAATTAGATTTCATAATTGATTATTTTTGTGTTAAGGGTTAAGAGTTGTGCTTGATGACTATAATTAAGATTGCTTGTAAAAATGTTCTTTATTATTCCGTTAACTTAAGGTGGGTAAGTATTTAAACTTTAGAGGCTCATTGTAACACCAAGTTTAAATGTCATGCCCGGTTTATATTTATAGGTTGTAACAGGACCCATCTTATATTCGTGGACATCATTTAAAAGGTTGTTGGCCTCAAGACTCAGATTATATCTTCCTAACGCGTAATCGATTTTAGCGCCAAGTTTATGAAACGGCTGTTCATATTCGTCAAACTGCTGCTGTTTTTTACCTACCGTGATAATACGTTTGCCATACGTATTGAAACTCAAGGAACAGTTCATATGCCAGTCGGGGATTGCATAGAAGGCTGATAGATTGACCACATAAGGAGATTGACCAGTCATTGGACGCTTCAAATGGGCAACGCGACTGACGGCATTGCTATCCATTCTTGTTTGTGAATAAATGTAGGTGGCATTAGCTACCAGTTTCAGCCGATAGGTTATGTTTTTCCGGCCTTCCACTTCAACGCCATATAAATTGGCTTCCGGCGCATTATCATAGAAGACTTCATTGGCGTCTACCAGCCGGTAAAATAATTCGATAGGATTTTTAAAATGTTTGTAGAAAAGTCCTACCGAAAACAACTGCCCACCTTTGGGATAGGTCTCGAAACGCAGATCATAATTGGTAATATTAGTCTGCGTCAAGTCGGGATTACCATATACGCGACGCCCACCCTGGTAATCAGCAAAACTGAAATTGGATATTTCGCGAAATGAAGGCCGCGCAAGTGTTTGTGAATATGCGGCACGAATATTTGTTCTTGAATTCAGCGCGTAAGTAAGATTGATTGCCGGGAAAAAGTCTTTGTTATCTTTTTTTGCAACTTGATTATACGCCCCATTTAAAGAATCCGGAACCTTAACCGTTTGCGTCGACTGTTCCATGCGTAATCCCAAACCGATCGTAAGCCTATTGATTGGTTTCCAATTTGTATTTAGATAGCCGGCATAAATATTTTGATGTCCGTTATAAAAATCCTGGTTAAACTGGGTTTTTTCTGTCAGTTCAAGGTATCCGGTACTATCCGGACCTACCCCCTCAACATTTTGGGGATTCAAA
>DATFMK010000670.1:0-5643 GCA_035267005.1 Balneolales bacterium | reverse complement strand
TTTGATCTTGAACAAAATCCCTGGTTTTGCAAAGCCTTCTATTGATCCAAATCTAAAAGCTGATCACTGATCGCCGATAGCTAAAAATCAAACATATCACGAGTCGTAATATATCGTCCCCCTCCCATACGACCGACGGCTTTTAACGCTTCCATATCCACATAAAAATGTTCTTGATCGATCAAATCATCATTGATATGCAGGTGTAAGGCAATTCCAAGAATGACTCTGGTATTTCCGATGAACAGAGTAGTATGTTCCCGGCACTCAATACTGACTGGCGACTGGAGTATACGTGGCGCTTCAATCTCTACCGATTCTGCTGTATCGAGATCAACTTCTTCCAATTCATTAACCGAACATGGATAATGTCCCGAGGTTTGATCCATTTTCTGAGCCAACGCTTCATTTACGATATTGATCACAAAAGTTCCATTTTCCCGGATATTTCGCGGTGTGTCTTTCAAGCCTTCCCTAAAATCATAACGATATTGTGGTCCTACAGCCACAACCGGTGGGTCCGTTCCCATAATATTAAAATAACTGTATGGGGCCGCATTAACGTGACCTTCTTTATTGATAGTGGTAATCCAGGCAATGGGGCGAGGAATGATTATGCTGCTCAGTAGCTTATAACGATTTGTCGGTTCTACAGATGATAGATCAATATCCATATTTTAAATATTTAAAAACGTCGTTAAATGAAGTAACAAACTAACGTAATGGGATAAAAATATGTTCCTTTTCAGAGAGTGATTTAATTGGATATAAATATCATCTTATTAAAATTAATGTAAAGGTAATGAATACTCTCATTATGAGAAGCCTATGCAAAACCGTTCTTTTGCCCAATATCTGCATTTTTGCGACTTCAAAATCCTCACATATGGCTAATATGCTGCGGTTCCGAAGTTGCTCAGGCTTTGATCTTGAACAAAATCCCTGGTTTTGCAAAGCCTTCTATGAAAGATAAAATTCTGGTTATCGGCAGTTCCAATATCGATATGACGATGAAGATGGATCATCTTCCCCAAAAGGGAGAAACCGTTATGTATGCTGTTTTCATGCAGACTTACGGAGGAAAAGGTGCCAATCAGGCGGTTGCGGCTTCTCGTGCAAGAGGTCAAGTCATTTTTGTCAATTCGGTTGGCGAAGATGTACATACTTCTGAAATGCTCGAAAATTTTGTTGCGGAAGGTAATGATCACTCGAAACAGGCATTTGAAGAGGCGGCTATAATACTCATGCAGTATGAGATTCCAGCTGAAACCGTTAAACGCGTTTTGGTTACCGCAGATGAAATGAATATACCCGTAATGTGGAATTTTGCTCCGGCTCGCGAATTTGATCGAACTTATCTTAAAAGTAGACATTTTAGTTGTTAATGAAATCGAAACCGCATTTTTGACCGGACAAAATGTGGATTCCGAGGAAGAGGTTATCTTAGCAGCAAGAAAACTGCAGCATTTTGGTGTCGAAACACTTATTATATCACTCGGTAAACGCGGAGCCTTGGTCTTGACGCAAAATGAATCATTTCGTATTCCGGCTTTCACCGTCGATGCCGTAGATACCACCGCTGCCGGTGATGTGTTTTGTGACAGTCTTGCAGTTGCAATTGTTGAAGGAAGAAAACTTAAGGAGGCGATTCGTTTTGCCAACTCCGCAAGTGCGCTTAGCGTAACAAAGATGGGTGCCCAAACATCGGCTCCAAAAAGAGCGGAGAGTGATCAATTTTTAAAGAAACAATGAGGATATTGAAATGAATGGAAAAGGAATTCGATTAGGAAGAGTGGCTATTGGAATTGGGTTGGCAATAAGCTTGTTTTGTCCACATCATAATAATGCGATAACAGATTTTTTTACCGGCTTTTTTCTATCAATTGGGATCATATCGATAATTGGGAAAAACTATATCTGTCGGTTTAAGCAGAAATTGGGTTTCTCTAAAAATTAATAGACGATTCCTTATCTATACGATTTTTTTCTCTTTTAAGGATCAATTTACAATCGATTATATTTCCCTATCCATAATAGACTATATAATCGGCTGATAACCTATGTGTTATTCAAATTGACAAAGTAAAGAGGAATGACTATTATCTCTTCAAGGTAATAACAAAAAAATATTGGGGTTATGGATTATTTTAGGGAAAGGTTTGTAAGCTTTATTTTAATATTGATGGCAATATGCATCTTTTTATGGGGTCCTCAAAACAGTAAATTATTTTCCGCAATAGCAGGATTTATATTTGGTGCCGGAATATTTTCTTTAGTTAATAAAGAATTTTGGAGTGGTTTTAAATATTACAGATATTATGGAAATAGTGTCGAGGATTGATTTCAGACTCTTCATTAAAAAAGAGTAAGCAAACATTGGTTTATCTTTAATCAATCCTTCAAATTATCTAAAGCCTGTTTAAGAATGTTGGCGGAATTATTTAGGTAATCAGTTTCTTCTTGCGATAAATCCGATAATACAATGCTTTTAACGCCTTCCTGTGAAAGCACACAGGGGATACTCAGGCAAACATCATTCAATCCGTATTCTCCTTTGAGCAAGGTGGAGACCGTTAAAATTCGCTGCTGATTTTGCAAGATGGAGCCCACGATTTGTACCAGCGCCAAACCGACGCCAAAATTCGTTGCTCCTTTATAATCGATAATGTGATAGGCTGAATTGCGAACTTCCGCTACGATTTCCTTACGAACTTCCGGCCAGTTATCGATTGCTTGATTTCGCTTACAGTAATCATTAATTGGAACGCCGGCAATATTCGTCATGGTCCATGCGGCAAACTCACTATCGCCATGCTCGCCCATGATATAAGCGTGAACATTTCGGACATTCACCGATAATTTTTCACTGATCAGATAGCGGAAGCGGGCACTGTCGAGAACCGTTCCTGATCCCAAAATTCGACCGTGAGGCCAGTCGGCTCTTTTCATCGCGACATAGGTGAGAACATCGACGGGATTACTGACAACGACAATCACCGCATTCGATCCGGATTCGAGTATTTCATCGATGATATGTTCCATGATGGCAGCGTTGCGCTTAAGCAGGTCCAGACGGGTTTCTCCCTGTTTCTGTTTAGCACCGGCGGTGATCACGATCACATGGGCATCCTTGTAGTCTTCTTTATCTCCACCGTAGATATCCACCGGCGGATAATAGGGCATACCATGCGCGAGATCCAGAACCTGTCCTTGTAGAAAATCTTTATTTAAATCAACCAGACAAATTTCATCAGCGGTTCCGCTTTGTGCCAGGGCGTAAGCAAACGTAGAACCAACGGCACCGGCTCCGGTTATCACAACTTTTCTGGATTTCCATCTGTTTTCAGTCATAGTAGGCTAATTGTTTGGTTGACAGTATGTAATAGATATTTCACTATAAAATATCCATAAGGTTTTTAAGGAACAAAGATCAAATAGAGCCGAGAGCTTCTAATCACTTAATGTTAATCGTTAAAAAAGGGCAATTCGTGATGAATTGCCCTTACTTGTATCAGAAAAAATATTATTTCTTCAAATTAGATTATTTCCGTGTTTCACTGGTCGATACACCGGAACTCTTCATTTTATTTAAGGCTGTATTTCGGACCAGGGCGAGTCCTATATTATTCACATTCCAGGTCCCAACTTTTTTGTAAAGTTTGGCGCTTTTTTCCTTATTTCCCATTTTCTCGTAAGCGGAAGCTTTATAAAACCAGGTAACCGGACTATCGGAATTGGCCTTTTTGAGATAAGAAAGTGCCTCTTCATTTTTATTCTGCCGAACCTGGAGTACGCCCATAGCCAGATTCCAGTTTTCCATCTCGTTTTTGTTCTGATGCTGATCGATCATTTTCTTTACTTCGTTAGCTTCGGCCATGGCTTGATCATACTGACCCGACATTGTGAGTACGTGTGTTCGATTAAGCATCATATCAACCGTCATTAATTTTTTGAGTGGATCGGGAAGAGGCTCTTTTTCAATAAGTGAAGCGGCTTCGTCGTTATGTTTGAGTCCCTCCTGTGGGTTACCTGTCATTGAGTAAATCAGGCTTGAGGTCAGATGTGTATCGATGATATCCGGAATCTGTTTTTCATTTTGAGCAAATGTCCGTTCTTTGTCCAATGTTTGAATGGCTTCCGGGATATTTCCTTCATGAACATAAGAGATAGTTTTCATACGCATAGCATTTAATTTATCTCCTACTGCTTTAGCATGATCAAACTGTTTGTCATAATACGTCCTGGCGGTAGCAAAGTCACCTTTAAATATATAGTTGTCACCAATTCCCCGATAAGCACTGATGAAATCAGGATCAATTTTCAAAGCCTGATTGTATTGAGCGATGGATTCATCATATTTACCCATTTTCATCAATAATTCCGCATACGAATCGTGAGGGTTGGGATTATTCGGAACCATTTTAATGTATGATTTGAACGCATTTTCCGACTCTTCATAATTTCCGAGCTGTGATTGACAGTATCCGATCATATTATAAGCCTGAGCAAAATCGGGATTGGCCGCCAATGCTTTATTATAATGCTCGATTGCGGTTTGATACTCATTCTGACCATAATAGTAATTCCCGGCTGTCATCTGAATGATATTATCGTTGGGATATTTGTTGAGCAATTGGTCTAAATACCTTTTCTGTTTGGAATTGTTTCCTTCAAAATCAGCCAAAACGCATTTTATAAACTTCTGTTCATCCGGAGAAGCCTTGTCGGAAAGTTTTTCGGCTTTTTTCAGACTGTTATTGATGACATTATAATCGCCACTGGACAAAGCCAGAAAAAGGTAGGCCTGTGCGAAATTCGGATCTTTTTGAATGGCCTGTTGAAAAAGAGCTTCAGCGTCATTTCGCTGGACATTAGCCAGTTTGTTTTGCCCTTCTTTAAAAAGCTGTAAGGCTTCCTGAGAGGAAGTGGTGACGGGTAGTGTTTGGGCTTTCGTTATTATTGATGTTAATCCTGTGAGCGATAAACCTAAGATGAGAGACATTAAAAACCTGCTGATGAGTGAGATTTGCTTATTCATGGTAACCTCCACTTTACTCCATTCTATTCTATAATTTCCAACCGAAAGTCACTACATATATTCATTTCCGGTTGCTGCAATAGGATTAGGTTACGACTATATCTGTTGAATAAACAGTTAGTTAACATTTAATTTGTATTTTATAATAATGTAATCATCCAAGGGTTTTGAACCCTTGGATAATTGTCAAAGACATTATTTATTACTCTGTCAATTTTCTCAAATTTTTATCGAGAAGCGTATCGCGCTTTTTGAACAGATAGGATTCGATTCCCATAAAATCTCCCTTGTCGAAAGTTTGCAGCATTTTGCCGTTTTCTATCAAATGGATGTGATCACAGAGGGAAGTCATACTTTCCAGAACGTGTGAGGTGAGGAGCACGGTTTTTCCCTGTTCAACCAATTTTTTGAGGATCGTTCCCAGCAGATGATTCGTGGCGATATCCAGATTATTGAACGGTTCATCCAGCATGATGATTGATCGGTTTACAGCCATGACGCCCATAACGGCCAGTTTCTTTTTCATTCCCGATGAATAGGATTCGATCAGATCGTCCAGCGGTAAATTAAACATCTCATTCCACAAAGTAATATCAAAATCGGGA
>DATFMK010000669.1:0-5491 GCA_035267005.1 Balneolales bacterium | reverse complement strand
CTTCAATAAAACTCGAAAACAATTAAAAAATTTAGATGCACAGTCGCTTGCATTGCTATTTTTTCATAGCCTCGACAGAGAAACGCTCTGATAGTAATTAAACATTATTTATGCTGAATAACCATATCATCAACGTGAGTTCGAAATCGGAATCATGTTTTATGCATCAAAACCGCTCTGTGTCGTCGATGGTCTGTCGTCCGTTGTCAATATAGGTTATATTTTCACAGGTCGTATTCTCAATGTAATTATTACAACTCTGCGATGCTTATCCAAACCTCACGTTAGTTTATATGGATCCATCTAAACTAAAGATGAACAAATAACCAATACTCCAATCCTTAATACTTCGGTGGCGGTACTACTTCGGTATGTTTATAATATTTCAATGTTTCCTTCGGCTGAGGATATTTGCTTGGAATGGGTTGATGCGAAAATGTCTGAAAATAAAGTAAACAGGCATTTCTCCACCAAATAGCTTCTTTATCTTCCAATTTCAACAATGCTTTAACATGATTATATCGTTGTTGATCGATCTTGCCAGCCAAAGATTCCCATACTTTTTGGGTCCATCGAACGGAATCCACACCTTCGTAATATTTGTAACACAACTCCTGCCAAAGTGTGCGTCCTGATTTCATTTTATAATTCCAGCTGACGTGGTGAAACCATAGTAAATATTTCTCCGGACAATTTTTGAGGCTTTCAAATTTCCGGGCTACTGGTGGGAAATATTGACTTATCGCATTACTTCCGGTCGAAGTCCGGTCAAAACCAATTCCTTCGGCATCGGCCCTGTGATAATACGTATTACGCCATTCCAACGGACCCCGATTATACCACGGCGCTGGTCCCCAATGATGAGGCTGTTCAAAAAGATCATTCAAACCGATGGGATCACGACACAAAACCCCAATTTGTCGGGATGCCAGCATAATTTTTTTGGTCTTTTTTACAAAGACAGGATCGTTAGTAAAAGTCATTCGAATCCATTCATCAGCGATTTCTGCAGATGACAAATTATGGTTCCAGGCTAAACGTCCGAATGCAAACCAATTTGCCTGACCAAACGGCTGTCCCGTCCAGTTACGATCCATCCCGGTATTGGCTACTCCGGCAATACCCGTTTTTTGATAATGGAATAAACTCCCATCAATCACTTTTGCTACAGTCGATCCTTTTCCTCTCGCATAAGTATCGGAATCCAGGGCTTCTTTGTACATCGGTGCCAGATATGCCAGCCAATGACTGTGTCCCATATACTCCTGTGTAATTTCAAACTCCATCATCGTCTGAGTCTTAGGTAAAGCACCAAACAACGGATTAAACGGTTCTCGGGGCTGAAAATCGATCGGACCATTTTTTACCTGCAATAATACATTCTTGTCAAATTTTCCATCCAAAGGTTTAAACGCTTCATAGGATTGTCGCTGACGATCTTCTTTACTGTTTTTATCATAAACGAAAGCACGCCACATCACGATTCCTCCGTGCGGTGCCAATGCTTTGGCTAACATATTAGCTCCATCGGCATAAGTACGTCCATAAGTTAACGGACCCGGCTGCCCCTCGGAATTGGCTTTGATGAGGAATCCACCAAAATCCGGGATATAATGATAAATTTGATTTGCTTTTTTATTCCACCATTGCTGAACTTGCGAATTTAAGGGATCATATGTTTTCAGATGACCAATTATCTGTGGTGCATTAAACGGAACGGATACATATACTTTAATTCCATATGGACGAAAAATATCTGCCAAAACAGCAATTTTTTTTAAATATTTCTTAGTCAGAATCATCGGATTCGCGTTCACATTGTTGAGTACTTCACCGTTTATTCCGATGGATGCATCCGCACGGGCATAAGCTTTATAACGTGGAACTTTGTATTCCGGCAGATTTGCCCAGTTCCATAACGAAAGTCCGGCATATCCTCGCTCAACCGTCTCATTTAAATTATCCCAATGATCCAAAATCCGGTATTCTATTTTTGGTGAACTGCTGATATTTAAATGCGTGATATGCTGATGTGTCTGCAATAATCTCAAAAAGCCAAATGAACCGTATAATACACCGATATCTGTATTAGCAGCAATAACGATACATTTTTTTTGATTTATTTGAACATTTTTAATCAGATATCCTTCTTTGCCAAGTTTATGAAGCTCATTTCTCAAATGTAAAGAAGCAACCAATTTGGAATTTTTTGGTGTTCCGACAATAATTATTCCGTTTTGAGTAACGGAATGAGTTATAGGAATTTTTCCGGAAAGTAAACCGTCCAAACCTCTTTTCAATTCATTTGCAGCTACTTTCATTGTTGGTGCAACCGCATTTATATCAACCTTTTGAACGCTATGACGGTACTTTTGCAATAAATTATTATTAGATACGGGAATATACCGCAACCATAATTTATGTCCGCTTTCTCCATTAGCGTTACGAGAGGTTAGTGAACTAAAAAAAATTATAATTATTAAGTATGAAAATGAAGTAAATAGAACCGTACGAAGTGATTTCATTATATTTTCCATTAGAACTCTTACAATATGACCGGTCAATATGAAAGACGACAGGCAAGAATATGTGTAAAAGTGGGATGTGGAGCCATGGAGTTCATATTCAAAGCAACTGTCGTCTTTAACATTTAAGATAAATTCATGATATCTTCAACAATACCAGTAGTATAGGCATTAAGAGTTCCTTTAAATCCCGGTTGTGATCCTCCAACACTTACTCTAATACGTCCTTTTTTAATCATCTTAGCTCCTTCCGAATCAACAATCGAAAGATCATCGGAGGTAAGCCGGAAACTTACAGTTTGTGTCTGACCAGGTTTCAAGGCGACCCTGGTAAATCCTTTTAAAGCCTGAATCGGTTTCATTCCGGAATAATCAAGCTGACTTAAATAAAGTTGAACCACTTCATCACCGAATAATTTTCCTGTATTGGTGACATTAACACTGATATCGACTGGCGATTGACCATCGATTTGAGAAGGAACCTTCAAATCGCTATAAGCAAAATTGGTATAACTCAATCCGTAACCAAATGGATAAAGAGGCTTTCCTTTAAAATACCGATAGGTCCGATTTCTCATGTTGTAATCCGTGAAATCCGGCAGATCATCGACTGATTTATAAATGGTAACCGGTAAGCGTCCACCGGGATTGTAATCACCAAAAAGGACATCAGCAACTGCTGTTCCACCGGCTTGTCCACCATACCAGGCCTGTAAAATGGACGGAATATGATCTTTGGCCCAGGGAATAGCAACAGCACTTCCGGTTAGCATCACTAAAACTGTTGGTTTCCCAAGTGCCATAATCTTTTTCATCAAATCTGCTTGTGGTTTAGGAAGATCCAGTTTCGTTCGATCACCGCCGTTAAAACCTTCGATATGAATCGGCATCTCTTCACCTTCGAGATGGGAATCTAAACCAAGACACAAGACAACAATATCTGATTTTTTAGCAGCTTCTATTGCCTTTTCTAAGTGGTTTTGATCAGGTTCACTCCATTCCAGATGAGCCTGAGGATCAGGTCCTATACCGGTATATTCAATTTTAATATCGTATGATTTCCCTGATTCTAAATCAACAGAAAATTGATGTTGACGCTTATGACTATCCAATTTTAGTTGATTTTCGAAATATACCTTGAATTGAGGTCCACGACTTCCTTTAAATCCAATTACATAATTTCCTGATTTCGGCGCCTTTATTTTACCTGACCAGCGAACTGAAAATGTATCCGCTAACTTCCCGGTTACCGGTGTATTATCGAGCCAGGTAAAATCTATCGTATTATCGACTCGTGTCTTAGACGGACGTCCGCTCATGTCATTATTTTCAAAATATTCGGCATATAAACCATGCCCTCTGCCATGTGATGGAATAAGCATATCAGATGATATCGGAAGCAACCGTCTAATACCATCGGCAATTTCCGATCCTTGTGCATAATGTACTTTGGTTCGAGATGAAACTTTTTCGCGTATTCCCTTAAGAGGAGTTTCGATAAATGATGGCGTACCGTTGTAGTTTCCTAACATCGTATCCGGTTTATCTGCATTAGGACCGATAACCGCGATCGATCTTATATCTTTTCGAAGTGGTAATAACGGCTCATCATGTCCCTTTACGGATTCATTCTTCAATAATACCATTGATTCACGGGCCATTTCCAACGCCAATTCGCGGTGTTTACGACTATCTACAACTGAATATGGAATTTGAGCATATGACACTTTATCAGGAGAATCGAACATACCCAATTGAAAACGAGCAGTAAATAATCGTCGAAGTGATTGATCGATTGTTTTTTCATCGATCAGCCCTTGCAATTCGGCTTCATCCATATGTTTGAAGCTGTCTCCGCAATTTATGTCGGTTCCGCTATTCATCCCCAATGCTGAGGCCTGAACAACATCATTAACGACATCGTGTGCGCCCTTACGGTAAAAATCACTGATCGCCCCGCAATCGGATACTACATAACCATCAAATTTCCAATCTTTCCTTAAAATGATTTCCAGCATTTTATTATTTCCGCAACAGGGCATCCCGTTTAAACTATTATAGGCACACATTACGGAACCAACATTCGCTTCATCAATTGTCGTTTTAAATGCAGGCAAATAAGTATCGTACAAATCGTAGTGATCTACACTTACATTGATCTTATGACGTTTGGGTTCCGGACCATTATAAACAGCGAAGTGCTTTGAAGTTGCAATTAACTTCAAATACTTGGGATCATCCCCTTGCAAGCCTTTGATATACCATTTTGCCATATGACCGGTCAGATAGGGATCTTCCCCATAAGTTTCCTGTCCCCGCCCCCATCTTGGATCTCTGACGAGATTGATATTGGGTGCAAAAAAAGTCAGTCCCATGTACCGGTCCCGTAATCCTAAACTTGTGAACTTGTGATGTTTTGCCCGAGCTTCATCAGAGATGGCGATAGACACTTCATGCATCAGTTTTTTATTCCATGAAGAAGCCATCCCAATAGCCTGTGGGAAGGAAGTAGCGAGTCCGGCACGTGCCACACCATGTAAACATTCACTCCACCACACATATTTAGGGATATCTAATCGAGGAATTGCTGGTGCATTCGTCTGTAGCTGAGATACCTTTTCCTTAAGGGTCATTTTATTGATTAAAGCATCTACTCTTTGATCTATTTCTTTTGCTACTTCTTCTGACACAATTCTATTTCCAAGACGAATAAATTTATTTCGGCCAATTGCAAAGAAACCGGCTGTGGCCATACTCTTTTTAAGGAAATCTTTACGGGAAATTCTCTTTTTTAAAGATTGAGAATTTTTAGCCGATTCTTCATCATTTTTCATCGCCATAACAATATTTTTTTCTGATTTCTAAGAATCTGGAAATTATTTTCTGACACGTGAGATTATTTGGCCACAATCACTGCGGATCCGGATACCCCGTTCACCGTGGCCGTAATTGTCGCCACACCGTGT
>DATFMK010000668.1:0-8049 GCA_035267005.1 Balneolales bacterium | reverse complement strand
ATCCGGGGGATATGGGTATTAGAATAGGTAGCCCAAAGACGAAGAATACTCTTATTAAAGTGTGTAATCCTTATTGCGGTCCCTGTGCCCAAGCGCATCCGAAGATAGAAGCACTCATCGAAGAAAACCCGGACTGGCAGGTGCAGATTATCTTTACGGCAACCGGGGATGATGAAGACCGGCGTACGGCACCGGCAGCACATATGCTGGCTGTTGCAGCCAATAATAATGAAGCCCAAACCAGAAAAGCTCTTGACGATTGGTACAATGCCGAAGAAAAGAACTATAAACAATTTGCCGCCAAATATCCCATGAATGGGGAACTAAAGCTTCAGAAGGGGAAGCTAAAAATTATGGATAATTGGTGTAAAGACGTAGGTATAACGCATACGCCAACTTTTTTTGTGAATGGCTATCAATTGCCGAATACATACGATATTACTGATTTAAAATATATCACTTCACCTTAAAGTGTAGTCATTATGCAGTGGCTACCTTTTCCAATGGTCTATACAGACCATTCACATGAAATATTAACATAAAATGAGGTTAAAATGAAAAAGCTAAATTTTGAAGAAATGGGTAAAACCTTGTCGCGTTCCGAAATGAAACAGATTATGGCAGGAAGTAGCAGCGGTTGTCAATCCGGAAGAGAAAGCTGTAGTACATTTTATGATAACACAAAATGTTATCCTTCAACAAATCCTAACGATCTATGTACCAGCCCAGTAGATCATTGTACTTATAATGCGGCTACATCAAATGGGTCCTGTGGTGGTTAATAAAAGTTATATTTAAATAAAAAGCATGGACTTTTTTGTCCATGCTTTATTAGTAATTAATTATATGATATTAAAATTTAAAGTTTTTTTATTTCTTTTACTATTAACAGGATGCTCAGGAAACAGAATTAATCAAATTCCTCATGATATCAGAAGCGTAAAAAAATTGATTATCTATTCAGCAAATACTAAGCCTAAAGATACCATATCCTTCAAAAGAGATGCCGTTTATGGTAATTCTAATAATGTAATAATAGGGAAAATGGGTAATATTGCCGTTGATCATTCTGGATGTGTTTTTATTCCTGACATACAAAAACAGACAATTGATGTTTTTAAATCAGATGGTAAATATATTAAACATTTGGGAAGACATGGTAAGGGGCCCGGTGAATTTACAAACATTAGAAGTTTACAGATTCGTAATCAACATTTATATGCATATGATCTTAATCAAACTAAAATAAATGTATTTAAACTTGATTCGCTGACTTTTAATAAAACAATATTACTTGCAGAAAATAGAAAATCTTTCTCAAAGCTAAAAAATGCTAGCTCTCAAATACAAAATATATACGTAAGGAACAACAATACTTACATTGCGGATTTTACCAAGTTCGGTTTTTCAAAGAAATTCCATAAATGGCAAAATTATAAAAACACAAAATTATATTATTTTTTAAATAAAAATGGTAAAATAAGTTCTAAATTGTTGTTTAAATTAAAATATATCAATTCAATAATACCTTGGCCCCCTATTCATCCGAGAACGGTAATGGGCTTACACTTAAGTAAATTTTTTGGAAGCCCTCAGGTACTTGTTTCAAGTAACAACACTATTTATACGGCCGAACCCGATTATTTCCTAATTAAAATCTATAAATCCGATGGAAATTATAATGGTGCATTTTATTATCCCTTCAAAAAAATTCGTTTAACTACAAAATCAGCAACTGAGGCAGGTGTTTACAAATATCTTATCAAAGATATGAAAATGATGAATTTACCTAGAACCTGGCCTGCTTTATATAAGATAAAAATAGATACGAAAAATAGGATTTGGGTATCCACTATTGTGAAAAATATGAAAGTTTACCAATGGTGGGTATTGACTCAAAAAGGTAAATTACTAGCACGTTTTAACTGGCCAAGAAATGAGTCCATACAAGTGATTAAAAACGGGTATATCTACACGAAAGAAACGAATAAAAAAGGTTCAAAAGATATTGTTCGATACCGGTTTAAATTGAAATAATGAAAATAAGAGGCCATAATGAGAGAAAGGAAATTGAGTTATTATCCCATACTGGCAGCTATACTTTTATTTCTACTTCTATTTATTAATGAAGCTTGTAATAATAGGCGGCAAGCACTAGAGCCCATCAGTTTACAGCCTGTTAAAAGTCTGTCTGATTCGCTAAATGATACTACATTTATTAGAGGTGTAGGATCTATGACATTTTCCGATAACCGTTTATATCTCTCTGACAACAGGCCACAAGTTATTGAGCTCGGACTTCATCTAAATCTGCTCGGTCACATTTATAAATACGGAAAAGGACCGGGTGAATTTACTGGCATTTGTCATATATTAAAAAAAGTAAATTCTTAGAAAAATAAAAATAGTCAAGATATAGATTCAGGTTATTAATAATGGATAAATTTATACTAAACAAAGAAATAAGAATTTGATTTGTGTTATAAAAAGTTATCATTTTAATATTAAATAAATCAATCTTAATGAGATGAAATAATTAATTCAAAAATAAGGTTACTTTAATAGAGTAATAAAATAAATTATATGTCATTAAATGAGATTAGTAAACATTATTCAAATAAAAGCATCGCTATTTTGATCTGCTATTTCGGGAAACTACCATGGTACTTCGACTACTTTGTCTATACCTGTAAATACAATCCTTCCATTGATTTTTATATTATAATTGATGACACCAACTGGTGTAAACCCTTACCAGGTAATATTACTCTTATTTATAAAACTTTAGAAAATGTAAATAAGATTGCAACCCAAAAATTAAGTTTTAATACGAATATCCATACTGTACGTAAACTCTGTGACTTCAAACCAATTTATGGTTTTCTATTTTCTGATATAGTTCATGGATATGACTTTTGGGGACACGGGGATATTGATGTCATTTTTGGTGATATTCGAAATTTCATTACTGATGAGCTGTTAGAGAATTATGAAATAATAAATGTTCGCCATGATTATCTTGCAGGATATTTTCTTCTTTTTAAGAATAATGAAAAGATGAATAAACTATTTATGAAAAGCAGAGATTTTAAAAAAGTTTTAAGTAGTGATATACATTATTGTTTTGATGAGACTAACTTTCAATATAATGAATTTACAGATATATTCTCGTTGCCAAAAAGAAAAAAAGAAGTGGAAAGCATGACACATGTAGTCAAGAGGTTGGAAAAGGAAGGTTATATAAAGGCTCATTTCGATCATTATGTCATAGACGGGGTACCCGGAAGAATAAAATGGGAAAAGGGAGTGTTATATTACCGAAATAAATATGAAGTACTTTTATATCACATGATCATGTTTAAGAAAAGATACAAACCAAAGCAGGTTGGAAATATCCCAAATACGTTTCGTATTAGTCCCGCAAGAATTTACACCTGATTTTGGGCATACTTTGACTTCTATGGTGATACATTGAGATCAAACATAATCAAAATATGATATTTTTATTTTAGAGGACTAATAATATGAGGTTATGGAGATAAAAAGGAAAATTGATAAAAATAAGCATAAATCCCTGATTATAATTGTCTTTTTCTTTGGGAATCTACCTTGGTATTACCCCTATTTTTTGCATTCCTGTATATATAATCCAACTATAGATTTCCTAATTGTCACCGATAACAATTTGACCGATAAACTTCCGGAAAATATCTATTGGTTAAAAAAATCTAAAGAAGAAATAAAAAAGCTTACTTCCCATAAATTAAAATGCAATATTACCTTAGATCCTCAACCCTACAAATTTTGTGATTTTCGACCAGCTTTTGGAACGATTTTTCAGGATTATATCAAGGACTATGATTTCTGGGGACATGGGGATTTGGATGTGATTTTCGGGAAAATAAGACATTTTATAACCGACAAACTAATGGATCAATATGATATTATAAGTATGCGTCATTCCTACATCTCCAGCTGGTTTACCTTATACCGGAACTGCATGAGAATCAATAAATTATTTAGTATGAGCAGAGATTATGAAAAAGTATTTACAACTCCAAAATATTATAATTTTGACGAAACAAATTTCACATTCATGGAATTTTTTGATGGCTTACCCTATCAACAAATCAATAGTGAAATAGAAAGTATGACGCATCTTGTAAAGAGATTGCACAATGAAAATTATATAAGAGCTTATTTCGATTTGCATGCCATTGAACGAGTTACAGGGAATATAAAATGGGATAAAGGGCATTTCATTTATAAAAATGAATATGAATATGAATTCATGTTGTATCATCTAAAACATTTTAAAAGAATATACAATCCTGCTATAAAACCTAAAAAAGTTCCTGATTTTTTTCGAATAAGCCAGTCTCGGATTTATTTCTAAATTTCAAAAATGTCTTCCACTAAAAAAATAGTAATATTGATTTGTTATTACGGAAAATTTCCCTGGTATTTTCCTTATTTCTTACATTCTTGTTCATATAATCCTTCGATAGAATTTATTATTATTTCCGAAAATTGTTATGATCAGGAACTTCCTAAAAATGTTACAATCATAAAGATGAGTTGGGAGCAAATAAAAAAAGTGATAAGAAAAAGACTCGGCTTTCAAGTCCAAATAGAGGTTCCCTATAAACTCTGTGATTTCAAACCAGCTTATGGATTGATTTTTCCTGAACTAATAAAAGGTTTTGATTTCTGGGGACATGGAGATATTGATGTCATTTTTGGACAAATAAGAAATTTCATCACGAATAAAGTGTTGAGTACACATGATTTGATAAGTGTGAGGCATGATGTATTGACCGGATATTTTACTTTATATAGAAATAGCATGAAAATGAATGAATTATTCATGCAAAGTAAAGACTATAAAAAGGTTTTTTTATCTTCTAAACATTACTGTTTTGATGAGACCAATTTCGCTTTTGAAGCTTTTAAAAAAGGGCTTCCACCTGAAAAAGTACCAAGTGAAATAGAAAGTATGACACATGTTGTCAAAAAGTTGCATAAAAAAAATTATATCAAAGCTTATTTTGATTTCCATGTTATCGAAGGTTATCCGGGAAAGTTAAAATGGGAAAGAGGAACATTAACTTATAAAAATGAATATGAGATTATACTATATCACTTAGTGCGTTTTAAAAAAATTTGTATACAAACTCGGTTAAAAAAAATTCCTGATGCCTTTCATATAAGTCCCACAAGAATTTATATCTGACACATTATTATGAACTTTCCTCATTATAAACAATTTGATTCTATGGATTGCGGTCCCACTTGCCTGCGAATGGTGGCCAAATATTATGGGAAAAGCTACAGCCTGCAAAACTTGCGCATTAAAAGCGGGATCACCCGGGAAGGGGTTTCCCTGCTGGGCATCAGCGAGGCGGCCGAGATGATCGGCTTTCACACGGTAGCGGTTAAAACTTCTCTGGATATGATTCAGAAGGAAGAAGCTTACCCATTCATCGCTCATTGGAGAGGATATCATTTTGTTGTAGTCTATCAAATAAGAAAGGACAAAGTATATGTAGCTGATCCGGCAAAAAGCCGGCTTACCTATACCAAAAAGGAATTTCTGAAGGGATGGATGAATCAATCAGATACAGATAACACTTTTGGAATCGCTTTATTTCTGGAACCCACTCCTAAATTTTTTAAAGAGAAAGACGATGATAATAAAAAGCTGAATTTCCCTATTCTTTTAAAATATATTCTCTCCTACAAAAATCTGCTGGTTCAGTTGGTCCTCGGCCTGCTGGTGGGCAGCCTGATCTCGCTCATCTTTCCCTTCCTGACCCAATCCATCGTTGATGTTGGGATCAACGGCAGGGATATTAGCTTTATTGATCTGGTACTTATTGCCCAACTCATGTTGTTTCTGGGACAAACATCGGTGGATTTCATACGTAGTTGGGTCTTGCTACATATGAACACCCGCATCGATATCTCTATCCTCTCCGATTTCCTGATCAAGCTTATGAAACTCCCCATTGGATTCTTTGACACAAAGATGGTGGGTGATATCATGCAGCGACTGGATGATCACCGCCGCATCCGCAGCTTCCTGACCGGCCCGACCCTGTCCACTTTATTCTCGTTCGTTAATTTCATCGTTTTCTCGATCGTGATCATCATCTACAGCGTGAAAATCTTCTTTATTTTTATGCTGGGCAGCATCTTATATGTCATTTGGGTCACCCTCTTCCTGCGCTATCGCAAGAAACTGGATTATAAACATTTTTACGTGGCCGCCGAAGATCAAAGCAAACTGATTCAGCTGGTCTATGGCATCCAGGAGATCAAGATGAATAACTGTGAGATCCCCAAACGCTGGGAGTGGGAACGCATTCAGGCCCGCCTGTTCCGGGTAAGCGTCAAACAACTGGCCCTCTCGCAGTATCAGCAGGGCGGTGCGGAATTTCTCAATCATGCAAAGAATATCTTTATCACCTTTTTTGCGGCTATTGCCGTCGTCAAAGGACAACTGACCATCGGAGCGATGCTGGCCATTCAATACATCATTGGCCAACTGAGTGGTCCGATCGAGCAGTTTATCACCTTCATCCGCAGCGGACAGGACGCCCTGATCAGCCTGGAGCGCCTGAACGAGATCCACACCATGGAAGATGAAGAGCCCGAAGGCGTGCCCAAAATCAATTATCTACCCGAGGATGGGACTATTCAGATGCAGAATGTGAGTTTTAAATATCCCGGAGCCGGTAATGAGTTTGTATTGGAAAATATCCGGCTGGAAATCCCCCGGGGGAAAACAACGGCGATCGTCGGGGTGAGCGGGAGCGGGAAAACCACCCTTCTTAAACTCCTCATGAAGTTTTATGAACCGGCAACCGGGGACATCCGCCTGGGTGAACACAACCTACACAACATCAGCAACAAGGTCTGGCGGAAGCACTGCGGGGTGGTGATGCAGGACAGTTATATCTTCTCGGATACCATCGCCCGCAATATCGCTGTCGTGGATGAAGTCCCGGATATGCAAAAGCTCAACTACGCCTTAAAAATGGCCAACGTCCTGAAATTCGTGGAATCCCTGCCACTCGGGACCAATACCAAAATAGGTGCCGAAGGAACCGGATTGAGTCAGGGGCAGCAACAACGAATCCTGATCGCCCGGGCCGTGTATAAAGATCCCGAATTCATCTTCTTCGATGAAGCCACCAACTCCCTGGATGCTAATAATGAAAAAGTGATCATGAACAACCTGCACGAATTCTTTGAGGGAAAAACAGTCATCGTGGCTGCCCACCGGCTGAGCACAGTGAAAGATGCCGATCAGATCGTTGTCCTGGATGAAGGGAAGATCAAAGAGGTCGGAACCCACGAAGAGTTAACCGCGCTGGAAGGCGATTACTTCGAGCTGGTTCGGAATCAATTGGAACTGGGAGGATAGAACGCGGACGACACGGACGACGCGGATTTTCGTGGAGAAAGGATACGGGTACATGTTGCAGGATACCGAATTAATTGCTAACAGCCTTGACGTCATACCCGGCTTCAACAGGGTATCCACAAAACATTGTTTAATTTATAAATGTAAGTGACACATTAATAAACAAGGAAATATAATATTATAAAACCATTTAGCACAAATACGTCTAATTGCCTCGAAAACCTGTCAGCGTCTGAAAGACCTGATAGCGTTTGGCTCGTAATTACTATAAAATTACAATAATCAAATATTCTACCCATCCATCGATGTCCGGCCTGGCCCCGACCGGGCATCCACAAAACGTTAATTATGTTTATAAATGTAAACGATCGATAGATAAACAAGAAAACATGACCAAACGATACCAAATACCAATTCAAGCATCAAAACGCAAATACGCCTCGAAACCCCGGTCGTCCCTCGTCCGTCGACCGTGGTCATCCGGGCCATCAACCACTAACAACTAACCACCAACAACCACCCATGCCCCAAAAAGAACTCAGCATCCGGGACCGATCCAATCTTCGCAGCGAAGAAGTGCAGGAGATCATCGGGAATCCCCCACACTGGCTCATTCGATG
>DATFMK010000667.1:0-6663 GCA_035267005.1 Balneolales bacterium | reverse complement strand
GGGTATTGTTGTATTGATTACTCCAAACATTGAAAATCGTTCCTCTCATCCGATTCTTCCATACCCGGTGTGGTCCCTTGCCTAAATATTTAATGGCATTGACTTTATTGGGCGGATAACTAAACGTTATTCCTAAATAGGGATGTTTCCCCGGAGTCGGTTGATACTGATAGTCCATTTGAAGCCAGCCATCTCCATACATTGTATATTTGATCCATTTCTTATCGTTTTTGAAATGAACTTCAACGACTTGTTGATTATCAGAAGCATACGTTTTGATAGAAGAAAATACAGCCGTAGAATCCCCAACAAGACAAGGTCCGTTATCAAATGAAACCGGTAAACCATTATGTGTTACATAGATAATATTTCCCGTTTTCTTACTGATATCAATCCGTGTGTCCCCACCTTCCAATAGTATAGAATTTGGTTTTTGAATGGCATTAGCTTTTTGTGATGAATTCAGTATAATATCCGCTTTCCTTACTTTCTGCGGATTCGAAATCATCCACGTCCATTGATAAATTTCTCTTCCATGCGGATCAACCGCTTTCACAAAAAGAGCATCATGTTTATACCAACGTGAAGGTAAATCAATTTGAAGTTTACCATTTTGTTGCGGCGAGACATTCGGAGCAGGTATACTTCCCTGTGAGGCTACTTTATATCCCTTTAATTTTTGTGATACTTTAGGATAATCAACCAGTTGCCAGGTAAAGTGGCATTGATTCAGATTCGTAAAATAAAATCGGTTTTGGACGGATAATCGCCCGTTAAAACTATTATTCAGATCTGGTTTGGTGATTTGAACCGGTGACCAGATCTGCTTGATGGCATAATAACTTCCTTCTTTCGCATGGCGAAAGGGTCCGACCATACCATCTGGAGCTTTATTTCCTTCCACATCAACATGATCACCTTTATCTGTTCGCACAACCCCCTCATCGGTCAGATCCCATAAAAATCCACCGCCCGAAACCGGACTACTTCTCATTAATTTCCAATAATCATATAGATCGGCTCCGGAACCTCCGGCATAGAGTCCATGCAAAAATTCAGTCGGGAAGTACAAATAGGGTCTCTGCAATTCTTTTTTGACGCCTGCATAATCCTGATAATGATGGTCGATAACACCGTTAAAAGGCCTATCGGGCGGATATCGTGTTCCCGGATGTGTAACAACTCTGTTTTGCGGATCATACAGATCGTACTGATCATCTAATGCTGTATTCCAGCCCCCTTCGTTGCCATTATCCCAGAAGATGATGGATGGATGATTGACATCACGTGTAACAAATCCCCTAACTAATTTTTTACCAAGTTTGGTGTCATACCAATTATGCCAACCCCCAAGTTCATCCAGTACCAATACTCCTAAAGAATCACAGGCATTCAGGAAACTAACATCAGGCGGCGAATGCGCCGTTCTAACCGCATTCATATTCATATCTTTGATCAAATTAACATCATGGATATTAATTTCCTTATCCGTAGCCCATCCGGAACTCGGCCAGAAAGAATGCCGGCAAACGCCTTTCATCATTATTCTATGTCCATTTAAAAATAATCCCTTACCCTTTCTGATCTCAATGGTGCGGAATCCGAATTTTTGTGACATCTTATAAATAGGATGTCTACGCTTCATTAACTGAATATCGACACGATATAAATGTGGAAATTCCGGACTCCAGGTTTTGGGATGATCAATATGTGTGCGCAGTGTCACTTTGTTCTGACCTCTTTTTAATCTTTGTGAAAAAGAAGGTCCTACTTTTTCACCTTTGGCATTGACTATTTGAGCTTTAATCCGGTCTCCCCTTTTTACATTATCTAAAAAGGTATTGACTAAAAAATCACCATTTGCCTGTGCATTTAAAGCGATGCGTTTTATAAACGTCTTAGGAAAAGCTTCCAAATAAACCGGCCGATAAATTCCACCAAATACCCAGTAATCGGCTCTTCTCTCCGCCATATTTACAGAATCATCCGATGAAATTTTACTGACGGTAGCCTTCAATTCATTATTTCCACCAAATTTAATCAGTTTGGTGATGTCGTATTTGAATTGATAAAACGCGCCCTGGTGGATGGGTCCGGCAAGATTTCCATTGATCTTAACTTTTGTATCGGTGGCTGATCCTCCAAAAACAATATAGACCTTTTTGTTTTTCCATTTTTCAGGAACGTTAAACTGATATTTATAGATGCCTTTTTCATTTCTCAATGAATCAAACGGCTCATATAATCCATAATGATAGCTGCCGAATCCCTGAAGCTCCCAGCAAGAAGGAACGGCTATTTGGGTCCATTTCCCACTATTTCTACCCTGAGTACAGTAAAAAGACCATTGTACTGTGTGATCCATACCCGTACCTGACAAATACTCTTTCTGTACCGTTTGTGCCTGAACATTCGAAACAATTCCCGTCGATAATGCAAACAAACTCAGGATAACTCCCAGCCTGATTTGTCGCATGATACGTTCCGGTTTCTCAAATGGCATAAAACGTTGAATTTTCATAACACTAAAATTTATCCATGATCATTTTTGAGAACATTTATTACAACTACCTTTCTTAAAATCATACCAAGCTACTTCAATAGAGAACTTCAGCAGTTTCCTAATTAACGACTATCTTCGTTGAATAATCCTTTTCCCTTAAGATTATAGAAGGCAGCAGCTCACTTCATTATTCACAACCGTTCATTTTATTTTATGATAATCGTATCCATTTTACACAAACGGGAACGGGAACTTTTACTTGTTCCCCGGTATAAGTTAGCAGACCTGTTTTCTGATTTCTTTTAAAAACAACCAGATTATCCGAATGACGATTGGCCACGATCACATAGTTACCCAATGGATCGACGATAAAATTTCTGGGGAAATCTCCATGTGTTTTTTGAATGTCTATCCGGGTCAGTTTACCGTCATTTTTATTGATTTTAAAAATGGCTAAAGAATTATCTCCCCGGTTGGACACATATAAAAATTTGTCTTTGGGACCCAAATGTATCTCCGCTGCTTTGTTTTTGCCTTGGTAATCTTTGGGTAAAGTCGAATACCGCTTTATGAAATGTAAACTTCCATTCTGAGCATCATAACGATAAGCGGTTACGGAGGATCCCATTTCATGAACCGAATAGGCATATTTACTGCTGTTTGTAAATACCAAATGTCGCGGCCCATCGCCTGGTTTTGTTTTTATAAACGGCGGTTTACCAGGCGTAAGCGAACCATTTTGGTAATCCACTATATAGGTGTAAATTTTATCGGTTCCCAGATCAGAAGCGTATACGTATTTGCCATTTGGACTTGGAACCGTGGAATGCACATGGGGATGGGCCTGCCTCGCCGGATTTACGCCATGTCCTTGGTGAACAATCGTATCCATCACCTGACTCAACATCCCATTTTTATCAATCTTGTAAGCGGCCAGATCACCACCGACATAATTCGCTACAAATACCATTTTCCCATTCGGAGAAGTATCCACAAAACAAGAACCCGGTCCGTATGCCGGACGCACATTCAGATATGATAATTTTCCTGATTTTTGATTGATTCGATACGCGACAACAGATCCCCATTTTTTATTTGGAGGAATTCCTCCACGGCAGCCGGCATACAGATATTTCTTATTCGGGGTAATGGTTACAAAAGACGGACTTTTCTCATGAGTTGTAGCTTGTACAAAACGCAGTTTTCCGGTTTTACGATCAAAACGGAAAACATAAATCCCTTTACTACCCCGGTTTGAAAAAGTACCAATGTAGATAAAATCCTTTTCCGGTTTCCGGGTTATTTTCTTATTACAACCCGCTATTAAAAAACAGAATACCAGGAATGATACTAATGATACTAACCGATTGCGTTGAATTGATAATTGTTTCATCATATTAATTTATCCTGATATTTTTAGTGTTTTACCATTAAAGTCTCCGGATTTCGATACCATTAACAATAGCTTTTCCTGTCCGCGCATTAAAATTGATCGTTATTCCATTTGTATCATCAACATCGATAATAACGCGGTGTTTCACAGGCACATCTTTACCGTAGGTCCCGGCTAAATCGACATTGGTAAAAACCGGTGTGCTATTTGCTGAGACTGAAAATATCCGTCTGCCTTTAATTCCATATTTAGGTTCCGCCAAGTCAATCGTAACCGCATATTTACCTTTCGGCACTTTAAAGTGATAATTTTCCATGCCAACCCGGTAATATTGATATACCGGATCGCTTGATGTACCTATTATATTGCTCGAAGTGTGACCAACTTTTCCACCGGAATAGCCCCAATCATGATTCATTCCGGATTGATCGGATTCCCAAATTACCCCTTTTCTGGGATAAAACTGAAAATGAGAGCCGGCATTCACCAATAATTGGGGAACATTGTGATCCGTTTCATTGAAATCCCCCCGATACGAAACATGAATGGTGACTTCATCTGTGTAGGTTTTACCGTCGGTTTTCCCCTCGGCGACCAATTGATTTTCACCAATCGTAAACGGAACCGACCATTCGGTGACATCATTTTTACCGGGATGTTTTACTCCTATAGATCGTCCATTTAAACGAAGACGTACCGAAGACAAATTGGAGAAAATGGTGATGTTACGTTTAAAATCTTTTTTATTGTGTTCTCTGTACGGAACCGTTCGATGTGTCCAATCATGAGAAGCAATATGAACTACTGGCTGATCTGAAAATCGGGCCTTATAAAAATAGTAAACTTCTTTAGGTTTCCTGTTCTGACTCACCAACCCTTTTTCATTGATCCATGGACGTGTATCGTTTCTCCCTTCCGATGCAAAATCGTACATCACCCAAAGTGTCGATCCGGAAATAAAGGGCCGTTTTCGAATCTGATTTAAAATCTTTTCATGATATTGATTTTGGTATTCAACAGAAAAATCAAATCGTTTGGGATGATACGTATGAATGCGAGAATCACTCCCGGCACCATACTCACTGACGATCATCACCCGGTTCGGATATTTTTTGTGCTGATCATCGAGATACTTACCAAACATGTTGGTACCATTCTTATTATACATCAGACCATACCAGCCCTGATATAAATTCCAGCCGTCTACATCGGTCACTTTTGAAAGTCCGCATTTATCATACAAAGAACTTTGATGCATCGCCATGGTCGTTTTTCTAGTGTGATCAAGACGATGGGCCAGATTATTCAATTTCTTTGCCAGATCCACTATTTTTTGATCATAGTCTGATTCACTCAAGTGATTCAATTTGCGTCCGTAGTCATGCCGCAGCAAAATCTCGTTCATAAATCCCCATAAAATGATCGAAGGATGATTATAATCCTGTAAAATCATTTCATGCAACGCCTGTTCCGCATTGTCGGTATACGATTTTGAAACGTGAATATAATTCACGTTAGGCGATTCCTGCCAGATGAGAATCCCAAGTTTATCAGCTGCTCTCAAGACCGATGATGCTTGCGGATAATGCGTTAACCGTATGAAATTAGCTCCCATATTTTTGATCATTTTCAAATCCTGAATATGGAGTCGTCCGGGTACGGCATTTCCCAAACCCGGATACGATTGATGCCGGTTAACTCCTTTTAACCTCAAATGTTTGCCGTTTAAGAAAAATCCTTTATTGGGATCAAAACGGTACCATCGGATACCCAACGGATTTCGTTTTTCATCGACATTTTTTCCATTTTCACGGACAATTGTTTTTACCGAATAGAGATAGGGGTTTTTAGGTGACCAAAGGTGCGGATTCTTAATCTCAGGCAATGTAACCGAAACGGACTTTGATTCATTGGCTGTTAATTCAACACTTTGAGATGATCGGGAAACGGATTGACCGTCGGCGTTTTCCACTACATTTTCCAAGGTAACGCTTTGACTTTGATCAGAATTATTGACCAAATCGACTTTGGTGTGAACCGTTGCTTTTTGATGCGATACATCGGACGTATGAACAAAAACGCCGGGCGATGCAAAATCCGTTACCGCAATATGAACCGGATTGGTAACAATCATGAAAGCGTTTCTATAGAGTCCCCCAAAAAAGGTAAAATCCGCACTTAATGGTGGGATGTTATTATTATAGCTGTTATCGACTCTTACGGCAACAACGTTCGGTTCTCCAAAATGGACCCATTTTGTAATATTAACAGCAAAAGCGGTATACCCACCTTTATGGGTTATGGCATGGTGACCATTTACAAAAACATCCGCCAACTGATTAGCGGCACCAAATTTCAAAAAGATCTCTTTACCGGAATTCTGATTACTGACAAAAATTTTCTTTCGGTACCATGCCGGTCCGCGGTAGTACCCCCTCGTATCAGTAAAAGCATCTTTATCATTCCACGTATGCGGAAGATTTACGAATTTCCAGGATTGGTCATTTAGTCCTATACTCGCGCCGTTTGCCACATCCTGTCGTATAAACCGCCAATGAGCATCTATTGTGCGTACGTAACGACTGCTTTGATTTGATAATATGGCTTGAGCTTTTGACCTGGAAACTTTACAAAATAAGATGATTGAAAATACACCCAATGTAATAATAGATATATAGTTATTTTTATTATTCATAAAGCCAATATATCAGATCAATAACTTTTTATTTTTTATATTCTTATTTGTTACCGGTAACAAATAAGAATA
>DATFMK010000666.1:0-4561 GCA_035267005.1 Balneolales bacterium | reverse complement strand
CTTATAGAAGGCTTCGCAAAACCAGGGATTTTGTCCAATATCAAAATCTGAGCGACTTCGGAACCGCAGCTATTGGGCAAAAGAACGTTTTTGCATAGGCCTCTTATAAGCTTTTTGACTCTGTCAGAGTAGACACTCATTCATAAACTAATCGAGAAAACTGACAACAGGTTGTCACCCCTATTTTACCAACTATTGAAGTTTTACATAATTTGAAGCTGTATGCCTGGATAGAATATATCTTAGATCACATCTGTCCAAATCGATTATAATAAGGATAGAGCGTTACCCAACTATTAAGCATTTTCTTATTAAAGTAATAATTTGTGTGGGGCGTTTCTAAGCTTTTATAGATGGACCCCACCATTTAGGTGGAGCCCATCAGCAAATGGTCATTATGATATCAATAGTTTTATCGAATTTTAAAATGGAATCGTCCCAAGTTTTAACCCAACTGTTGGATATACATCGATGGGCTCCACTCCATGCTTTTCCGGAGTGGGATCCATCTTTCTCGCCTCTTTGTCAAACCACATCTGAGAACGCCATCGGTACCGGACAAGATTTTTGAACTGCCACGAATAAATAATTTTCAACCGATTCAGGGAGTATTATACCATTGGGGAATTGATCGTTCAACTTTTTAAAATTTGTCCAAAATAAACCGATGATGCATTATTTTTTAATTTTAACAAACGTTTTGGACAGCTTTGACTTAACAATAATATTAGAAGGCTATGCAAACCGTTCTAATAATTTAACGTGAGTTCGATATAATGATAGGTATGAATATGGACTTATTTAGTTTCATATCTACGTTTATAAGATCTTTCACCCAAAAAGTGGGTTCGAGATGACACCTTTTGAGTAATGTTCTTAAATATAAATATCATCTATAGCCATTTCGCGTCATTTCGAGCGGAGGGAGAAATCTTCAGAGACAAGTAACCACTTAAAGACGCTTTTTAAAAAAGATTTTCTCTCTAACTCACATTAATTTATCCCTGTGGTTAAAAATATTTGCGGTACCTAAAATTGAACGAAACCAACCATTGTCGAGTTATTTGAGAATAAAACAGATCTTTTTCCATTAAAGAAATTCATAAAAAATTATTTGAAGAGGTTACTATGAAAGCTGTTGGGTTACATAAATATCTTGAAATCTCGAATCCCGAGAGCCTGATCGATGTTGAAGTTCCGGATCCCCAAAAACCGGAAGGCCACGATATTCTAGTCAAAATAAAGGCCATATCGGTCAATCCGGTAGATACTAAAGTCAGAGCACCAAAAGACAAAGTTGAGAAAGAACCCAAAGTTCTGGGCTGGGATGCCGCTGGAATCGTTGAAGATGTGGGGGATGACGTTACCTTATTCAAAAAAAGCGATGAAGTTTATTATTCAGGAAGTATTATACGTCCTGGTAGTAACAGTGAATTTCAGCTGGTGGATGAACGAATTGTGGGGAACAAACCCTCTTCCCTCTCATTTGAGGAAGCAGCCGCTTTACCCCTGACCACTATTACAGCCTGGGAAGCGATGTTTGAACACATGCATATCACACCCGGTGAACCAGAATCAAGCAAAGGTCGGTCTATTCTGATTATTGGAGGTGCCGGTGGTGTCGGGTCGATTGCTATTCAACTTGCCAAAAAACTTACCGGTTTAACCGTCATCGCCACAGCTTCCAGGGAAGCGACCCAAAATTGGTGCCTGGATTTAGGCGCTGATCATGTGATTAATCATCGCAACGATCTGAGTGATGAGTTGAAAAAGATCGATATTCCCGAGATTGATTACGTCTTTTGTCTGCATGATACTGCCACCTATTTTAACAACACCGTGGATTTGCTTAAACCATTTGGTGTCTTTTGCTCCATTGTTTCTCTTGAAGAAGGAGAACTTCTCGATATTAACCGTTTAAAAAACAAATGCGGCAGTTTTGCCTGGGAATTCATGTTTACTAAATCCACATACCAAACTGACGATATGCAATCCCAGCACGATTTGTTGAATGAGGTTGCCAGGTTAGTTGATCAGGGAGAAATAGAGACAACAATGAATGAGCAATATGGACAGCTCAATGCCGAAAATCTGCGGAAAGCCCACGCACAATTGGAATCTGGCACGACAATTGGAAAAATCGTTTTATCGGGAATTGAGTGATTTAAAAGAAATTGAACACGGACGACACGGATTTTCGCGGATTTTTATAGCTAACAGCGCATGGCCGTCAGCTTTCGGTTCTTACTTTTCAATGAAATTTATTGTCATTTCAGAAACCAAGTAATTATTGTAGCCTCTGAAAATTCAGGTTTTATTATAAGACCCGATGGGCTCCACCTCAATGGTGGGGTTCATCTAATACCGGCAATTAATATTACTATAAAGCTTATCTCTCCCTAAAAGTAGAGGGACCCCACTCCGGAAAACATGGAGTGGAGCCCATCATATATTTTAATTGGCTCAATGCGTGAAGATCCTTATTTCGAAAAAAGCCACTTTTCATTAAAAGCGGCTTATCAAAATTCTTTGGGTTTTTAAAAATCCGATTAATTCGATAGACCATAACGAACATGTAGTTCATCAATTTTTTCACGCTCGTCTTTCGTCATTGGTCCATCTATTTCTGCCAAACTTTGCAGGAGAGCGAGAATGTAACGTTTCCGCTCTTCATCATATTTACTGGACCATTCAATTGCTTTATCAATCTCATCATTAATATGCTCGGTTTTTAAGCCATTCAGATAATTTAAAGTATGCTGAAAATTCTGAGGACTGTAGCTCATTTCACTTAATATCTCATTAACCTCTTTATTTTCTTCATATCCCATAAGGCCATCAGATCCTTCGACCCAAAATATCAGTAAATCGATTGCGCTTTCATCGTTCAATTCAAAAGTACTCATTGACTATAATGTTAGATTAATTAGCAAAGGTTTGTGATAATGTTAAGAAATAAATCAAATTTAGCAACGATTGTTTATACCCTTTTATAAAAAAGCCATTTATTTAAAAAAGTTCAGTAACAATATTACATATTTCCTCAAGTATTTTACGGTCATATTCGCCGATTCCCGACTTGACATGAGAATCAATATCCAATTCACCAATAAACGTATCATCTTTCATAATTGGAACCACCACTTCAGATTTTACATTCACACTGCAAGCCAGATAATTTTCTTCGGCCGACACATCATCCACTACAAAAGTTTTGAGCGTTTCCGCCGCTTGTCCACAGATCCCGCGTCCAAAAGGAATACGTACATGATCGGTCGGTTCACCAACATAAGGTCCCAGCACAAGTTCACGATCGGCATTCGGATCTGCCAGGTAAAACCCAACCCAGTCGTAAGCTGGAACTTCATCTTTCAGCAATTGACTAATCTTCTGTAGGGATTGATCTCTGTTGCCATTCGTATTACTTTTAATAATTTTGGTAACTTTTTGAGGCAAAGAGTCTAATACCGCTTTTAATTCTTTCGAAATACTCATTTTAGTAATAATTTTATGATCAATATAAGATATAAATATACCAACGAAACGCCGCGTTTTCCAAAACTGTTACATCCCCAAACAGGAATAATTTCCGGATATTTGAAAAGAAGATATCTTTAAATTGAATAGCCAAAATCATATATTTGACTTCCTAAATTTTTGGATAGCTGTTAACTAATATTTATTAATAACGATAATCATCATTTCTTAAAGGAAAAGTAAAAAGTGTCGGAATTGACATTTTTATTGGCCAGTTTTACCTCAATCTTCACAGTTGTGAATCCGTTTAGTGCGATGCCCGTATTTCTCGCTCTAACGCAGGATGATCCGACTGATTTACGTAATTCTCAATTGAAGAAAGCGTGCATGTACATGATCATCATCCTGCTCATCTTTTTTGTAGCCGGTACATATATCATGAGTTTCTTTGGGATTAGTTTGCAAGGTATTCGCATAGCAGGCGGAATCATGATTATGCAGGCTTCCTTCTCTTTATTGAATCCCAAAAAAGCGGGTCGCAAATTAACGAGCGAAGATGTAACTGAGGCTAAAGAGAAAGAAGATATCTCCTTTAGTCCCCTTGCCATGCCTCTTTTATCTGGTCCCGGTAGCATCGCGGTAGTTTTGGGGTTATCCTCATCAGCAACAGGCTGGTTCGATTATTTTAGTATAACCGGTGCCATCTTATTAACGGCTTTAGCGGTGTTTTTCATCTTAAGAATGACTCCCTTCGTAGTAAAACTTCTCGGTAAAACCGGCATGACTGCCCTAACACGTATGATGGGTTTTATCGGATTGTGTATCGGTGTTCAGTTTGTTATTAATGGAATCATGCCATTGCTGAAAGTATAGTTTTCATCAGGTTAATATTTTTTTTGACGACAGACGACTGACCATCGACGACACAGAGCTGTTCTGATGTATAAAGCATGATTCCGATACCGAACCCACGTTGGTTATACGGTTTTTCAGAATAAATAATGTTTAATTACTATCAGAGCATTTCTCTGTGGTCTGTGGTCGGTAGTCGGTAGTCGGTAGTCGGTGGTCGGTGGTCATAGAA
>DATFMK010000665.1:0-3213 GCA_035267005.1 Balneolales bacterium | reverse complement strand
GGCAATTGGATGGCTGCTTCGACAGCACACAACAATACAGGATCAAAACCGAGAGAATCGTGGTCAAAATCATGGTAAGAATGAGAGTTCTTATCTTATCCATTTGCCAGACCTGGAATTCTGCTTTATTCATAGCACTGCAATTGATTATTAGCTTTTCCTGGAGTTCATCAGTCCATAACCGGCTTTTTCGACACTTTCTTTCAATTGGTTGAAACCGGTTTTGGTGGTATCAAAGGCAATCTCCGCCTGTCCCTTTTCCAGCGATACATTCGCCGTGCGGACCCCATCCACCGTTTGCAGAATGGTGCTGACGCGGTTGGCGCATCCTTCGCAATGCATTTAGGTTACTTTATAAGTCTTTTTGTCGGTAGCCATAAGATGTTTCCTTTCTTTTCGGGTTTATAAGAGTTAACCACGGAGGTCACAACGGTACACAACGTTTATTCTTTGTGTACCTTTCTGCTCTTGGTGATTAATTACATTCTTAACACAATATAAGAACTTGGGCATAGTCCAAAGTCAAGAAAAATTTCAACCATCCGGTAGTCTCAAGGCCAACCAGTTGGTATTACCTCCTTTCAATGGTGTTCACCAAGGGGGCTTGAAGCTGGAATGAGGAATCAACTTGCTCGCCGGTAAAAACAACCAAGACCTCGACCTGTTCAAAAGGCGTCCGTGATTCATTACTTTCAGTGTGCCCCTTACGATCACAGATCCATCATAGTTATTTAAGGTACATAAATTGCTGTTTTCGGGAAAAAATCGGCCCACGCAAACCAATATGCGCTATATGATTTCACATATTTTAATTTCATCCCCTTATCCGGTCCTTCGGTAACTTCACTGAACCAATTATATTTATTTCCCTTTTGATCTTGCATGACCACCGGCAACGCATTCTGAATTGCCGTAAAATTTCCCGTGTCTATATTATCAGGAATGCCAAAAGCTACAGTAAAATTGAATTTTTGACTGCCGGCTATAACCAGTCCATTATGACTATCGTTAATAACAGTCACGCCCTTTTTACTCATTATACTTACCGGGTTAGCACCCGGCTTGATAATAATGCTTGCCGGATAGGCGATATGATTGTTTGGCGTTAGTTCGACTCCATATATTATCGTTTTGGCGGGCAAATGGTTATCCTGATGAATCACAGGAAACAGGAAATAAGTATTATTGGTGCGGTAATCGCCGTAGGGATACAAATCATAATTCCGGCCATATCCTGTCTCGCGGCTCAATACCTCCGAATTGGGATAAGCCTTTTTCCACGTGTACCAATTGGTCCGAAGTACCTGAAACATTTTAGCATGTTTAGATATATTATCTCCGTGGATACCCTCCTCCAACATTTGTGACCACAACGTCCCGGTCTGACGGTCATATGCTACCAGATTATTTCTATAAAGCAGGCCGGAAGTACCGAATGTCGTTGTTTGTCCGTCAATGGTCCTATTCCAGGCAATACCGGAACCTGTCAGTGGACAATAAGTCAGGGAAAATTTGGTTCCGTTAATTTTGTCGTTCACTATTTCATGCCAGTCCATAATTTGAAGAGGGTATGCCCGGAGTGTATCACCAATTTTTACACCGAGGACGACGCTTGTGCTGTCCAGATGGATCTCCTGGCTGACCGGAATAAACTTAGGATTGTCAATAGAGGGTATGCCATCTTTACCAGGTCCGCCATCTATCACTTCGCTGCTTTTGACCAGCCAGCCGTTATTATTTGTATTATTGCCACCATCACCTCCTGTAGAAATTGGTGATGTACTGCTTTTACATCCTGACAATAGAAAAAGAACAGGGATAAAAATTAGGTATACCATCGGTCGTTTCATGAGAACCTCCTAAAAGGAAAACGGATTTTTTTTGAAAGAATAGAATAGAGATACCGACGTCGTAAAACGCGTTGTCGGTTGTGTGTTGTTAACATATTGATAGACTGGAATTTGACCACTGAGCCGTGCGGTCCACCGGTTATTGATCTGATAATTAATACCCGGGGCCACACTGAACCACCGGCCGCCAGTTGTGGCTACATCATTTCCGTTAATTTCATCATGACGAACGTTACGGTATCTGAGTATTGCAGTATATTGAAATCCCTTTCCAAACTTATTGCTTAACCCAAGGGTGCCAATTAAAAAATTGCCAAAGTGATAGTCCATATAGCTATTCCGGTACCGGTCGTTACTTCCGTTGAACTGATACGTCAGAATGGCAAAAGCATTGATCGTAGATGCGGGCAAAAAGGTTTTCGAAGCATGTGCCCATAAAATGCCACCCCATGCTCCGGTTCCTGGTTGCATATCCGCCTGGTATTGAATACCGTCGGCTGATTCCTGTCTGGATTCACCTGTGGGTATGTGAACTCCTCCACCTGCCGTTATTTCATATTGTTGTCCGAAACGGTTCTTATGAAGTGTATATCTGAGGATAAGAGAAGCATCGCCCAACCCGTTGGTGGTGACATTACTCACTGTATTTACACCCCTGTGAAAAGTTTCTCTTTCCTTATGAACATATGACAACATAAAGATGAACGTAAGCTTGTTGGTAATTCCATAGTCGGCTTCCAATAAAAAAGAACCGGTATAACGATGGAATGACCGATTAGTGAGTTTTTCTGAACCACTATAAAGGTTAGAAATATTATGAAAATCGAAGGTCAGAACAGTAAGCAAATTTCCCCTTGTAGTCGAAGCAATGTCCTGTGAACTTAAAAGTGGTGGTCCGGCGCAGCTACAGGTTTGAGCCGCTGAATTCTCAGAGCTTAATCCCCAAAAAAACATTACTTCAAATAAGATTATGCCGATCTTGAGTAACTCATCTGCTTTTGTGTATCGAAGTACGTTCATGGTAATAATCAGTTTAACATTGAATTATAAATCCATTATTGTTCTGAAAATTGAAATTGACATATCCTTCACTTCGAGAACCAGAGGGAGGTATAGCATAAAAACCTAAAAATACCGACAACACTTTGTAGTTCACATGGAGGAAGATTATGGTTACAGTTGTACTCTCATTATAAAATGATAAAACATATATAAATAAGATGGGATCTTATGGGGAAATCTTACTTCATAGGGTATCCATAGTTCATATGGATTCAACTTCATGGCCTATAGTAACACTTTCGACGCCATAAGCAATGATTCATATTTCCACCGTAAGTCTTAACAGCGATTCAAATAATCC
>DATFMK010000664.1:0-8313 GCA_035267005.1 Balneolales bacterium | reverse complement strand
TTTTAATTATTTTAGAATTTTGTTGAAGAGCCTCTCTCCCTGTCGCGGATTTATCCGTGAAAGGGAGAACTTGTCCCGCATACTTTCGGGAGAATGAGAGTGGGTAAGCAAAGCGAAATTGCGCGAAGCACCTAAATTATTTAAGGCAAATGAATTTGACTTATAGTTTTTTCACAGCCTCCATCGACGATAGAGAGCTGTTTTGATGCATAATACATGATTCCGATTTCGAACTTACGTTGATGATACGGTTCTTCAGCATAAATAATGTTTAATTACTATCAGAGCGTTTCTCTGTCGAGGCTGTGAAAAAATAGCAATGCAAGCGACTGTGCACCAAAATTTTTTAATTGTTTTCGAGTTTTATTGAAGAGCCGCTCCCCCCTGTCGCTGATTTATCTGGGAAAGGGAGAACTTGTCCCGCATACTCCTAAAATCCGCAAGACAATTAGTAAAAAAGCTACAAATTATTAATACAAAAAGCCTTGCGTCTTACGTTATTTCACCAAAATTGGTGAAATAAACATAACGGAAAAATGGACATCATACAATCAGATTACATAAGTGCTTTTGGAGGCATTAATTTTGTTTTTGAATACCTGGATAAAAACAGGATAGGGGATTTTATCACCGAACATCTGCCCGGGTTGAGCCCTCAAAGTCAGTATACGTGGAAAGATCTTTTCTACTCCTTGTTCAGTATCTATCTGTGTGGAGGGGATTGTATAGAGGATTTACAAACTCATTTAAAGAGTCATTTTATGAATAATCCCTTTGTTCGTATTCCCAGCCCGGATACCGTATTAAGAAGACTGATTCAGCTTTCCGGGGATAATCAGCAATGTCAGACCAAAAGAGGCAAGGTGACCCATCAATTTAATGCGAACACCAGGCTCAATCGATTAATGATTTCGTTGCTAAAAAAATGGGGAGCATTTGACGGCGATGAACGGATCCTAGATTACGATAACACCATTATTTTTAATGAGAAAAGCGACAGTAAAATGAGCTACAAAAGAGATTATGGGTATCAACCCGGCGTTTGTGTGCTCAACGAAGAACAAATCCTATACGTAGAAAACCGTAATGGAAATAGTGATGCCAAATCCTTTCAAGCCGATACGCTAACCCGTCTTTTTGACTTACTTGAAGAGCAGAAGGTGCTTCCCATAGAGCATTTCCGGGCCGATGCGGCTTCCTATCAATATGATGTGGTTACCCTTTTGGAGAAGCATGTGAACCATTTTTACATTGGCTGTCGCAACAGTTATGTGGAATCCTACTTTACTAAAATCTCGGACTGGCAGACTATCAAAGATTCCACAGGGGAGGATATGGAAATTGGCGAAATACCCATAACCCCCTTTATTCGTCAAGCCCGCAAACAGAACAAAGCTCCCAGAGCATATCGCCTGGTGGTCAAACGCAAAAGATCCAAAGACCAGCAAATGAATATGTTTACTCAGGATGCTTACGAATACCGGGCCATCCTCACCAATAATACGAAGCTCAGCGCGGTCGAGGTAGCCCGGTTCTACAATCACCGGGGCAATATGGAACGGCAATTTGATATCTTAAAAAACGATTTTGGATGGAACCATATGCCCTTCTCCATCATACCCCATAATACGGTGTTTCTTTGCTTAACAGCCTTATGCCGGAATCTTTATGGCCAAATCATTACCTATTTTGCGGAGCGAGTCAAAGGGTTAAAACCTACCTTTAGGATTAAAAAATTTTGGTTTCGTTTTATCATTCTGCCAGCTAAATGGATCAAACGATCAAGGAAACAACAGTTACGAATTTATGGAAGGCTCAATTTTAGTCCTTAAATAGCATTTAGCCTCCCTGTTCTTTACCTGGTATTTCCAACGGATCACCCACCGGATTGGCTGATAGGACTGTGTGTATTCTCCCGTCATTTCCCTATATAGCTGCCTTTATCATACAAAAAAAACTAAATGTAATAGCTAAAAAACTCCTTAAGGTAAAAAATAGCTCTTCTAACCCTAATGACATAGCCCCATTGGCAAATTATCCATCTTTAAAATTAAACTTGCGGATTCTAGGTACTTTCGGGAGATTGAGAGTGGGTAAGCAAAGCGAAATCGCGCGAAACACTTAAATTATTTAAGGTAATTAAATTTAATCTATAGTTTTTTCACAGCCTCTGTCATCTGTGGTCACTGAATAATCTAATTTAACAGTTACGTTTTATTAAGTATATAGACTATAAGCTTAAACAAACCTCACGTTAAGTTATTAAGTGTATTGAGTTATTTAAATCCGCATTAATCTGAGAAAATTTGTGGCAAAAAATTAATAAAATTCTAACCTATAGAATTCTACCACATAAAGCGGGCAACGTTTGTAAAATTATAGTATCCTGTTAACCCGAATTATTCATGTAACCCATAATAAGTATTATATATTATATTGTTAATTAAGGTACTTATAAAAAATAAACGATCCTCGATTTTGAGGACACTAAAAAGAGCTGCGAAATTTGGCCGTGCTCTTCCTTCGTTGCTCCGAAAGCTTTCGGAGCGCCTTGATCACGACAAAATTTCTTGGTGAATAATTCGGGGTAAAAGGATAGGGATTTGTATCAAAAAAAATATTAAAATGAATTCAATATAAGAGAACTAAAGTACAGGAGTATATTTTTTGACGACGGACGACTGACCACCGACGATAGATGAGTATCCATATTCTTATATATCGTTAGACGTTTTATGAATCAGATTTATGTTGTTTTTGTGACTTTTTACACCACTGTCAATCATCCATCGTCCGAAATTTTCAATGATTATTTTATCTCGAAACCAGTTCATTAACTATTATGGAAACTTTTTTTAAAATATTTGGCGCTATTGTCGGCGCGATTATTGTCATTATTATTGGGTTGCATTTATATTTTACCAATCAAAGACTGAAGTCTATGATCATGCCTAAAGTGGATCAAGCCGTTGGCCGTAAGGTTGAAGTCAAAGAATTATCCATATCTGTACTTCGGACTTTCCCGGATGTGGGATTGGTTGTAGATCACGCTTTTGTCCCTGATGATCATGGGGATACCCTGGCTTCCTTTAATGAGTTAGTGGTTGGTTTAAAACTGATCCCTTTACTTTCAAAAAAAATCAGTATTTCCAATGTGACGTTGGTTAAACCGCATTTTGTGTATATCGTTCATCCGAATGGGAAGAGTAATCTGGATGACGTGATGAAACGATATAAGAGCGGATCAAAGGCGCAAACACAAAGTTCTCAATCTTTGCCCACGATCAACATCGATAATTTTACCTTAAAAGACGGACATATCGGATATATCAGTCATCCTGACAATACATCGATGCTGTTTCTTCATATGAACATGGATCTTACCCTGCAATATGCCAAATTAATCAACAGCACCATGAAGGTGTCGGTGGGTGGTTTGAGTGTGCGAATGAAAGGGAAAAAATATCTGACTGGACTTCCATTTCAGTTAACGCAACAGTCGACCGTAGATTTAAATGGAGAGGTGGTCGATTTAAAAAAAGGCCAATTATCTATAAAAGGGTTAGGACTCGATCTTACGGGACAGATTCAGCATTGGAGCAGCATCGTGCCGAATGTGAATCTGCAATTTAAATCCAGTTCGGATGATTTTGGAGCATTGTTAAAATTAGTGCCGGAAGCCTATCAGAGCAAAATTAAAGGATTGCAAACCAAAGGCTCTTTTACGCTTTCAGGGAATGTGAAAGGAGCCGTTGGCGGAAAGAAAGTTCCCGATTTTCGGATGACAATGAGTGTGAAAAATGGCTACGTTAAAAATCCGGAACTTCAGGAACCGGTTCAAAATATCACGGCAGATCTGATAGCAAATAATAATGAAGTCCAGATACGGAAATTCAGCGCAAATGCAGGAAGTAATACACTTGATGCTTCGGGGAAATGGATGAATCCGCTCAAAGATAACGGACCTTTTTCCGTAAATTTGAACGCGGATGTCGATCTCGGCACGGTCGGACGTTTTTATTCTTTGAAGGATCTGGGAATTTCAACAATGAAAGGGAATTTAAAAGCGGATGTCAATATAAAAGGAAAAGCCAATAATCTGAAAAATGCCCGCGGTACCGGTGAAATCTCTCTGAATAACGGGTTCCTCAAAATGGCCCATACCAGTAAACCGATTGAGCAAATCACGCTGCAGTCGAATATCAGCGATAACCGACTCACTATAAAAAAAGCGGATCTGAAAAGTGGAAAGAACGTGTTGGATATGTCCGGTATGGTTAGAGATTATCTTTCCAAAAATCCGGTTGTTGATCTGAAAATTAATTCGAATGTCAATTTGGGTGAGATTCACTCTTACTACGATATCAGCAAATATGTGAAAAAAATGAGTGGTTTAGCTGATGCCAAACTTGCAGTTAACGGCCCCATCTACAATACCCAAAAATTACTTTTCGACGGACAAATGTCACTCAAAAATGTCAATATCGAAAGTGATTCCCTTCCCAAACCGGTCAAAAATCTGAATGTGAATCTTCATTTTAATCAATCAAGAGTTAATCTCGGGAATCTGAGTCTGTTATATGGGAAATCGGATTTCAAAGTTGATGGTAATCTTCGCGATTATATGGAACTGACGGCGGAAAAATCAAAGCAGAAATCCCCGTCCACTCTTACCGGGAATTACAGCAGCCGTTTTATAAATGTCGATGAACTCATGAATTGGCAGGCAAATCAGCAAAGTGATACCGCGACGGTTCCTGTTAATCTTCCCCATTTAAATAGCTCGGTACAAGCCAGAGTAGATTCGATGATTGTTTTGGGCGTTCCCATGACCAAAATGCAAGCCACTGTAAAAACGACTCCGAAGCAAATTGATATGCCTAAAGGCAACCTCGATATGTTCGGTGGAAAGGTGAGCGGGATGTTTGCTTGGAAAGTTCCTGATCCGAAGCATACGCATATTCAGTTTCAGGGAAAGATGGATAGTTTGCGGGTTGAGAAGTTTTTCAAGGAATACCCGGTTTTGGGTAAAAAAAGCAATTTCTATAAATATGTTAGCGGACATTTTAGTGCGGATGCCCATTATGAGACGGATCTGAATCAATATCTGGATCCGGTCATGAAATCGACCAAAGCCAAAGGTTCGTTTGGCATGAAAAAAGTTAAGTTCACAGGGAATCCGATTCAGAAAGAAGTCGCGAAATTATTAAAAACGCCCGAACTCAATAATCTTGCATTAGATGACTGGAAAGCCAATTTCACGATCGACAAGGGAATTCTGACACTCCAAAACATGAAATTGACTAGTAAAAATTTGGGTGTAGCCCTGAACGGCACGGAAAATCTGATCAATGACAAACTTGATTATAAGCTAAAAGTGTATCTGCCCGAACGATATGGATCAAAAATTGAACCCATTATTGGTAAGCAAGCAATCAAAGCACTGACTACGAAAAATAAGACGATCGCCGTACCCCTCGCGGTAAAAGGAACTACCGAACACCCGGTCGTAACTGTTGATAAGGATGTGGTGAAGTCGATCCTGAAAGATTACTTGAAGAATGCGCTTAAGAATAAACTGAAGGGATTATTTGATTAGGACGACGGATGACCGACCACCGACGACAGAAAATTGTTTAAAATCTAAAATTACGTTTTGTGGCATTATTAAAAATTAAATACCCAAAAAAAACGACGTCATGCTGAACTTGATTCAGCATCCAACCAAAGCGTTGTTAATGTTTACAATCCATTATTTTTTGAAATGAGTATTTTAGAGTCTAACTTTTTAAACAACGTTTTTATACGTTAACAAGGAGATCCCGGATCAAGTCCGGGATGACGTCGTTTTTGAGTTTTTTATTTTGTATCTAACTTTAAAATGTAATTATTCTATCCCACCAATTTTTCAGTCGTCCGTCCTCGGCGGCCTGTGGTCAATCTTCTAAAATTTTTTCCAAAAAAAGTGGAATCACGTTCAAAATGTGTCTTATTTTGTAAGGTCTGAGTAGGTCATGTATCTCATTATAAAAACATCAATCATATAACGATTCCGGCTTTTGCAACTTAACGATATTATAGAAAAGGCTATTAAAGCTGTTGACAAGGAAATTGAAGCGGTGCTCGAAAAACCGGCACAGGATGTGCTTTATCAAGGGAAGAAATTGGATTCGAAGTTAAAAAGTGAATATCACTATGAATTTGAGTCAAGTAACAAAGGACTCCGTTTTGCCGAAGAGTTTGATGCTACCATTGATGGGAAAAAGTATAAAGCGGATCTTATAGAAATTAAAGAGGATCGTGTGGTTTTAAGTTTTCCCGAAGACCAGGGTAAAGTGATTTCGGAAGTTGATCTGGAATGGGAAAATGATTTCATACTCAGAAAAATTGAAGGAGAACTTGGCCGGTTAAATTCAAAAATAGATGAAACCGAGAAGGCATCTATTTCATCATTGTTTTCTCCAAACGAAAACGATGTGGAAGGAGAGCTGATCAAAGAAGCTTACGATGACGGACAACGTAATCCGGCTCAACGAGATGCCATCGAGAAAGCCATTAATAATAAGGTTACCTTCATATGGGGTCCGCCGGGTACGGGAAAAACAGCCACGTTGGGATACATCATCGCCAACTATCTGCTTTATGATAAAAAAGTACTCTTTGCCGCGAACACGAATCGCGCTGTGGATGTCGGTACACTGAGCGTCATGGAAGCACTGGATAACATGGGTGAATCGAAACAGCATCAGCACATCACCCGTTTCGGGGAAATTGTTCTGGAACATCGATGGTTGAATGAGGTGTTTTTTGATAATCAGCTGGAAAAAAAATCTCGTCAGCAAAAAGAAAAAGCGGCTAAACTTCAGCAGACGCTTTCGGAATATCATAAATTGCAGGAGGAAGCGGATGATTTATTAAGAGATGGTAAAAATTTGCCGGCAGAAATGGATACCCGATTGGAAATGCTGGCCGGGAAGATGGATCAATACGGCGGTGAACCGGGAATGGATGATTATATCAGTAAACTGGTTCATGTAAATGATTTGGTAGAGCTCGACCGAAAGAATTTAGTTTGCACGACCTTGGCACGTGTTTGTACATCAGAGCTATTCAATGATTTGAAATTCGACGCTGTTGTGATTGATGAGGCATCGATGGCAAATCTTCCCTATTTGCTGGTACTGGCATCTGAAGCTACGGATCATATCGTGGTGGTTGGCGATCCCATGCAGTTGCCTCCCATTGCCACAACCAAAGATTTTAAAGCGCGGGATTTTCTGGAGATGGATATTTTCGCCTTTGTCTCCGGAGCCAAATCCACAGAAGATCTGTTTAAATGGCACGATGCCAATCCGGGATTTACCTGCTTTTTTGATATCCAATATCGCCTGAATGAAGATCTGGCGGATGTCATCAGTAAAGTTTTTTATGAAGGCCGTTTGAAAACGGCAAAATTAGATCAACAACAAACCCAAAAATCGGATTCCCGGGAACCCAAACGATCGATCGCCGTATACGACAGCTCACCCTATCATCCGGTTTTAACCAAAAAAAACTCAGAACGTGGGTTTCAACCAATCAATGAAGTCCACATGAAGCTGATAGAAGAGATGGTTAAAAAATTGGTTACGCAGCTTTTGGTTCCGCAGGATGAGATCGGAATCATGGTTCCCTTTAGAAGTACGGTCTATGATATTCGGAAAAGTTTATGGAAACTGGGTTACAAAGGAGTGGAAGTTGGAACCGTTCATACCTTTCAGGGACGTGAAAAGCAGGTTATCATATTTGATACGGTGATGTCAGGTGAGATGCAGCGCGGTCGTCCACGTCACTATTCGGTACGCCCATTTGATGAGAAAAAAAATGGATTAAGTGTACCGAGGCTATTGAATGTTGCCTTCTCCCGCAGCAAAGATAAATTGGTTGTCATTGCCGATATGGATCATATCAACAGGATTTACAGCAAAAAGTTTTTGGGCCGGTTGATTGCTGAGATGCAGAATTATGGGGGGAATTAACCACCGGGGACACAGAGAATTTTACACAGCGTTTCATAGATGATGTAAATGGGAAAATGATTCTTCCCGGATATTTTCAATCGGTCGCCGGTTTGCAATAGATGACTGATATCTTCGGTACAAACCCATCAGATGTCATTCCGGACCCTGATCCGGAATCTCGATGTAGAAGTCTTTGAGTGTTTTTGTTTATTTATTGTGTGATGTTTTGGGAGTAAATGGGTGTGGTTTGTAAATGATATCAACGTTTTGTCTGGATCCTGAATCAAGTTCAGGATGACGTTATTTTGGTTTA
>DATFMK010000663.1:0-4038 GCA_035267005.1 Balneolales bacterium | reverse complement strand
TCTTAATCTTTACAGAGGGTGTTTACACAGGTGTATTTACTGCTACAACAATGGCCGATTTGGAAAAAAAGGGGATTTTTTTAAAAGCGCCAAGCCCAGGTTGGGAATCGTCCAAAAGGTTGTCGGGGATTGCAGAATTCTCAAAGATAAATACGGCGATAATTGCCCTGAAATTCACCTGACCTTTCTCGGCGACGCATACCAGCCGGCAGAAAGCACCCTCGGACTGACGGGTATGATCATCCGCCAGCTAATCGGCTTTAACCTTCCTTTCACCATCCTCACAAAATCATCAACAATCAAACGCGACATCGATCTTCTGACAAATTATCGGAAATTTAGCCTTGGCATGTCTTTTACGTCTGTGGATCAACGCGAGGTTAATGACTGGGAGTCTGGGACGGGGTACATCCAGGATCGTATCGAGGTCCTAAGAAGGTTCAAATCCCATGGGATTAAAACCTGGGTTTCCCTGGAGCCCGTTATGTCGGTTCGATCAACGATCAAGGTTATCGATATGATCCACCCGAATGTCGATCTTTTCAAGGTCGGTGCGTTAAATCACATGGAGCCGCCTGAGTCCATAAACCGGGTGGAAGCCCACCGAGCGATCATGGAGGTTCTTGAATTTCGACACTGCAATTATGAGTTCAAGAAAAGTTTTACGGATCTGTAATGGCCAATCGATACTTTGATTCAAAACATGAGGATTTATAATGGAAGCTAATGATTTTATATTAAAATTACACTTATTTTTTGAAGGCAGTAAGACATATTCGGGTATAGCATTCTCGGATATGTACTTTATATAGCACAAGTATGCCAATTCTCTTATGCATGATACAACCTCTCCCACTCACTCCGCATTATAATCTGATTATCAAAGATACGATCTGTAAACAGGATTCCGTCTAAATGGTCTATTTCATGCTGAAAAAGCTCTGATAAATCATCCATATAGTCTTTATGGACCTTGCCCTGATTCCCATTCACGTATTCTACTGTAATGGCTTTGTGGCGAATAGTCTTTCCAAAAAATGCCACATCTGCGCTAAAACAACTATCCCATACTTCGAATGTTTCTTGACTTTTTTTAGTGATGTGTGGATTAATCATGACAATTCTTTTCTCGTCTATTTCCATATAGATGATTCTTTTAAAATACCCAATTTGGGGTCCAGCGATTGCTCGTCCGATCTTTTTGTCTTTCTGGAGATGATGAAGTGTATCCATTAAATCTTGAATATACTGTTCCACAGGATCTTTCACGAAATCAATACGCTCAGCTTTTTTTCTAAGCATTTCATTCCCAATCATTAAAACGGTTTTTACTGACATGACCTTCTCCATTTACGGCATAACATTAATTGCTCACCGTATTTACGATGATTTTTCCGTGCTGCTTTAGGAATGAAGAAATTTTCTAGCATATGGGGTTACCAGTAAGCAACGTAGTTACAGGGATTACGTTGCTTAAAAAATGTTGCCTGATTTGGTAATAGATTGAGAAACCAACAACTATCAATTCAGCTGAAATTATTACAGATAGAATTTGGATACATTAAACACGATAAGAAATCAATCGTCTTTAAAATCTTGGACAATTCAATCATCATCAGTGCCCCCTTAAGCCGCCAAGGAGCCTAACTGTTTAATTGTTTCTGATAAATGTTATCGGGTGACCTATAAGGGGTGTGATATTGAGATCTTTGGTTCTCTATAGAAGTGCTTTGTAGCTGATATCAATGGGTAAAAACGTTTATTAAAAAATCGGAAAGGACTTTTTCACATTGTCATGTACCACAACTTTCTTCTTTCATGCCATCCCCTTCTTTCTAAACCACCATTGGAAAAATAATCGCGAGTATTTGATTTACGCCTATCGACCCAAGATCGACGGTCAGGATTTGAATTTTTTCCAGTTGAATTTTTCTTTCTTTTAACAATGAATTCATTCAATGCTAGGTTGCTGCTCATTATTCCTTCCCTTTTTCTAAAAAGAGGTGCTAATCAGAAGTTAATCCGGAAAAATCTTATCTAAAAACCTAACAAATTTAAATATTGCCGGAATGAGATTGTTTGCCTTAGAATGACAAGCAAAAATCATGCAACCTTTTTTATATATAAATTTATAACGTATTTTAAGATACTTAAATTAGTTCGAGTCATTAAAATTAGCATAGAAAATGAGAAAAAATAATACTTTTATGTATACATTATTACACAGTATGCAGCTTGCTTTGCAATAAGCTTAGCAAGTAAAAATTTGCTTCAAATGGTTAAAGCTTACAAAAAAATAGTAATCGTCGAACACATCGTACAGCCTCAGACTATTTTCAACCTGAGTTGTGAATTTCTCCAGCTAATGTAATGAATATCGGCTTGCCTTAACCTGGATGTGTCGTGCCAAAATCAAATCCGATTAAAATTATGACTCATGGCCCGGATGGAGAATGGTTATGAAGCAGACTGCACAGAGGATGCCAAAAAAGCAGAAAAGCCCAATCGTATCGATTGGGCTTCCTGCGCAATTATGCTATTTGATTTGAAGATTATTCTGCACCAAGTGTTTTCAAGTATTCATAGCTTGCCTTAAGAGCGTCAGCGCCGGCAACTTCAAGGGTAGAGTGCTCAACCGTATCCTTCAGGATCGAATAAACACCGGGAAGGTCAAGAATACCTGTACCTAACGCAACCGGTGCCATGGCTGCCCCATATATTTGACCGCGTTGCTCTTCCATTTCCGCTGGCATATCTTTCCAGTGAATATGCTGGATCCTGCTTTTGAAATGTTGGGCGAATTCAACTGGATCGGAACCACCAAGCCAGCAGTTACCGGTATCGAGGTTGACACCTAAATTTGACGATTTGCCGAATCGTTCGAGTATCGCTTCCATCCCATTGATCGTATCTGTTACAGGGCCATGGGGTTCCAGAAGAATAGTTACACCCAAATCAGCGGCTAATTCAACCGAGTCATGGATTTTTTCAGCAATAATTAAAGCACCTTCACCCACACTTAGGCCCTTACCCCAGGCAGTATCCGGTTCCATTTCAGTTGTAATCACGTAAGGAACCCCCATTTGGGAAGCCAACTTTACAGCTTTCCATATTTCATTTACACCATATTTGGATGGATTTGACGGATCCAATAATTTGGCATGCGCGCAAACAGTGGTTGCAGTTATACCATGTTTTTCAAACAGTCTTTTAAGGGCTATCGGATTGCTATCAAGGCTAACCGATGCTGTCATACCAATGGTATCAATGAGTGATCCACCGGAATGACTGTCAGTTACATCCGCATATTTAAAGCCCATGTCTTCGATTATTTGTAACTGATGATCAAGGCTACTTAAAGGTTCAATTAATGCGAAACAACCTACTTTCATAGTTATCTCCTTTTTCAAATTTTCCAATGCCTGGAAATTCATCCCGCCCCGGCGGGACTACCGTTCCAATTCTTGGTGTGATGAGAAGTCTCTTTTTGAGATCGGATAAGGGAAAATTAGAGGTTGTGTGTCGAAACAGGCTGCATTCCAATATGCATTAGGGTCGTATATCAGTCCGCAACCATACTGCTGCAACAGACGCCTTGGATCCAGATACCGGATACCGGTCGTATTGTCAAGACGGAATTTTGCGATAAATTGGCTAAAAATCCGGAATGTAGGGCATAGGAAGTCTTACTGCTCGATTGTGGTTTTAAAATAGGCCTCTGCGGAGTAATCCGGGTCTGTGATATATTCATCAACACTTGGTTCCGGCTGGTCGTCATATGTGGGAAACACATCGATGGTCGGGAGGTTGGCTGTCGGGCGAGGCTTTCGCTTCAAATTCCAATGGTTTTGGTGCTTGAGGATCTTTTTAATCACATCCGAATCTTCAATGAAAGCAATGGCGCGCATAGTACTGGAAAACTTTGGACATGCAAGGGGATCGATTTCGAATATAGGTATGCCGGCCATTTTCGATCTGAATTGTAGATTGGGCATTGACAAACCTAAACCTTTTTTAGTTGCAAATTTTTTTCACATA
>DATFMK010000662.1:0-9588 GCA_035267005.1 Balneolales bacterium | reverse complement strand
ATGCTCCCGGTGCCGCTGCCGCACAGATGGTTGAAGCCATTGTTCTGGATCAAAACCGTATTTTCCCCTGCGCCGCTTACCTGACCGGTGAATATGATATAGACGGTTTATATATTGGCGTACCTGTTAAATTGGGTAATGGCGGTATCAAAGATATCATTCAAATCGAATTGAATGATGATGAAAGAAAATTATTGGATGCTTCCGCAGATCATGTAAGAAAGACATACAGCGATCTCGATCGTATCATGAAGAAATGATTAATTTTTTTTTGAGATTATTGAAGCCTCGTCTTATGACGGGGCTTTTTTTTAGACGACGGATCACTGACGACTTCAACACGTTTTTAATTGGAAATTAATTACATACAATTAATAATAACAAACGACGACATTTTTTGTCATCTAAAGGGCTGTAAAAAAATAACGATGCAAGCGGCAAGGTACCTAAATTTTTTAAATGTTTTGGAAATTTGTCGAAGAGCCTCTCTCCCTGTCGCGGATTTATCCGGGAAAGGGAGAACTTGTCCCGCTTACTTTCGGGAGATTGAGAGTGGGTAAGCAGAACGTTATTGCGCGAAGCACCTAAATTATTTAAGTCACATAGGTTTGATTTATTATTATGACACAGCCTGTAAATTCAGAATGACGTCGTTTGAGGATTGGGTTGTAGTTGGGAGATTAATTATCTGGCTCCCAATAATTTCGCCATAGACGTCATTCCGGGCCCCGACCCGGAATCTCTTGGTTAAAGGCTTTGAGCGTTGTTTGGTTTGTCGGAAGAGATGTTATTGATTCATATCCACAGTTTGTAAACGATGCCAACGTTTTGGTTAGATTCTGAATTAAATTCAGAATGACATCGTTTGGGGATTGGTTGTAGTTGGGAGATTAATTATTTGGCTCCCAATAACTTCGCCATAGACGTCATTCCGGGCCCCGACCCGGAATCTCTTGGTTAGAAGCTTTGAGCGTTGTTTGGTTTGTCGGAAGGGATGTTATTGGGTGAAATCTATTATCGAAATGTCGCAATTTTGCAACTTGTGACTGTTTTAGAGTCACATCATGAAGATTACTTCTAAAATCATCCCTCCCTATCGTCCACGGTCAGTGGTCAATCCCTAAAAACTACTGAAAATTCATGGAGCGGATATCAAAACGATATCCTTGGCAATCAATCCTTTTTCATTTTCCACGAGATCAAATTCGAAAATAAGATCGCGGCTGGGTAGAAAACTCGTATCAAAATTTGGTTCAAATTGAGATATATGAGCAAAAACCGTTTTATAAGGAGAATCCTTAAAACGCGAATCGGTAATCCACAATTTGTCATCAAGTCGAGAAAGATAGCGCATGAATCCATAGCCGTCGCTGTGTGAGTAGTCATAGCAAACACCACGTACACGTGAACCTACCGCCCCCCAATCGTAAGGAGAATCGACAGGCAGCAGTCCGGGAATCAGATAACCCGAAATATACATATCGACCTCTTTCTTTAACTTTTCCGACATGTTATCGAAGCCGACGAGTTCAACACGGGCGCCCTTATTTTGTACCGCCTGAACCAATCTAACAAAACTCGGATCACTACTTAATAATAATAATCGATCCAGATCATTAGCCTGATTCATGATGTCCACAGCCATATCCACGTTAATAGGAACGGCCGGAACCGAGGTACCTGTTTCTTCATCCTTTTCGTGTTTTACAGGAATTTCAATAACCTTATATTCAAAATCCCTCAAAACTTCACAAAAACGTTCTGTTTTCGTACGATAACCTTCGTCCTCTGCAGAACGTTTTTTATCGTATGCCAAGTACACATTCAGTCGTATTGGATATCCACCATCCCGGCATGCAAACTTTCTTAAAATATCATAACGTAACCCAAAACCGCCATTAATAGTTACATCGAATGCGTCAACATAAATACCTACTTTTTGATAATCCATCATTTAATAATATTTGCTAATTAAAGATTGCCACTAGTAATAATAAATAATAATAATTTGTTCAGGAGTAAGTTAATAACTTTCCCACTCCCGACATGATACATAAATAAAATCAAATAAATTTCGATTTCAATTTTCTAAACGAAGAAGTACGTAACAGCCCTATTACTAACAAAACTAATATACTTGATAACCACAAAAATACTTTAAAGGTATCTTTATAAACAAATAATGTTTGATATTCATTTCCAATAATAACTACAGCAGTTGCTACCAAGATCATAGCAATAGCCCGGAACATCTGATAAGGTACATGATAAACTCTTTGACTGAAGTAATAAATCATTATAGCCATAATCAAGTAGCTTCCCAATGTTGCTATCGCAGCACCCAGCATTCCGTAAAGCGGAACCAGCCAAATATTTAAAATTATAGTGACTATGGCTCCGGTAAGCGTGATGACAGGTAATTTTTTAGTTTGTTCTTTGATGAATAATCCAGCTGTAAAATTAACGTACCAACCCTGAAACCAATAGGCCATCATCAGGTACGGCACCACAAATAATCCCAGCCAAAATCTATGATTAATGAGTGTTGCATTCAAAATCGGTACTTTGATCGCGACTATTTGGTGGGAAAACAGACAAACGCTCACAAACAGAATACCCGAGACAAGATTAAAATACAGGAAGACTTCCCGAAACAACATCGGTGCTTGCTCATCATCACCATGTCGCAGGAAAAAAGGCTGCCAGGCCATTCTGAACATTTGTATAAAAAGTAACATGAATACAGCAAGCTTATAACATGCACTATAAATACCAATAATCGCCTCAGAATTATATGCCGCTCCGTAAAGAGTGACAATCGTATGATGAGGCATTTGTTGCAGAAAAAAGCGATCCAGTGCTTCATTAACCGCATATCCGATTCCGGTTGGAACATAGGGCAGACCGAATTTCAAGGCTGTAATCAATAGATCTTTGCGGGCAATTCCTTTCCACATATTCAGTGTAATCAGACTAACCGCAACCATGGTTAGCCCGGATGCAATCAGGTTACTCACTAAAACGGCTTCTATTCCCCATCCCACAACAATAACCAGGTAGATATTCAAACTGACATTGATGATAACATTGATCAGACGTAGAATGGCAAATGACCAGGCTTTTCTTACTAAACGTAGTTCGGCAAAAGGAACTGCAGATAGAGAATCAAATATAATAATACCCATCATCATGAGATATAACGGATGATGAATAGAGCTCATCCCCAAAAGTGGCATCAGTACAGGTTTTACCAGCCAGAGCAATAATAGCAAAAGCGATCCCACACCGATCAGAGCCAGTTGAAGAGTTCTGAAAACGGATTTTGCCCGCGATCGTTCTGCTGCGTAGCGCAGATAAGCCGACTCCATCCCAAATGTGAATATGACATTCAGGAAAATCATCGCGCCAAATATCAGAGAAATAATCCCATACTGACCCGGAGCGAAGTAAGCCGTATAAAAAGGAACCAGTAAATAATTGATAAAACGAGCCGCAACGCTGCTGATACCGTAAATCAGCGTATCAGAAAAAAGCTCTTGTATTTTCTTCAATATGGTCTGGGCTTGAGATCAGTGAGTACTTTTTGTTTCCGCAGTTTTAAATTCAATCGCTTTTACCGCTAATACATAACTATTGAATCCCAATCCGGCAATAACCCCATCACATGCGCCAGCTGTTAACGAAGTGTGGCGAAATTCTTCACGGGCATGGATGTTGGTGATGTGAACCTCGATTTTGGGGATTTTAAGCATGTGCAGAGCATCACGAATCGCAACCGATGTATGCGTAAATCCGGCAAAATTGCCAATCACACCATCAAAATCTGATTCATTGACGAGAGTATGGATCTTTTCAATAATGTCCCCTTCACGATTACTCTGAAAAAAAGTAAAGTGATAATCCGGGTACGTTTCTTTCAATAATTCTTCTAAGGATCCGAGCGTCTTATTCCCATATTTTTCTGGTTCCCTCTTCCCCAGCATATTCAAATTCGGACCATTGATTACTAATAAATTCATCAATCCTGTAATTCTTTTTTAATTTTATCGGCCATTTCTGATAGCTCTTCTTTTTTACCTGGTTTTCCGGCACTCAATGCAAATGTCATATTTTTTTTATAAATCGGAATTAAGTGAATATGTGCGTGCGGAACTTCCAATCCCTCAACAATAATCCCGGTCCTGATGCAACCGGTAGCTTTATCAATAGCATGTGCAATTTTTTTAGCAAACAACATCATGGATTGCAAACGTTCATCCGGTACATCGAAAAGATAATCGATCTCCTCTTTGGGAACGACAAGTGTGTGACCGGCACTTACCGGATTGATATCTAAAAAAGCATAATGATGTTCATCTTCGGCAATTTTCTGAGACGGTATCTCACCTTTAATAATTTTTGAAAATATAGTTGACATAATTTTCTGATTTTGTTTTACAATTATGGAAACTGATAAAAAAAGACTATGCAAAACCGTTCTTTTATCCAATATCTGCATTTTCTCGACTTCGAAATTCTCGAATATGATAAATATACAACGGCTTCGAAGTCGCTCAGTTCCGAAAACCTTCGGGATTGAACAAAATTCCTGTTTTGGCAAAGCTTTCTAAAAGATAAAATCCTGATGTTGAATTATAAAATACGATAAAAGTAATTCAAATCATTTATTCCCGGTTGATTAGCAGTTATTTCTTCACATAAAACCAGGAACCGTTATCTTTAAATCGTGCCATGCTTCGCACCCGAATTCCCCAATCCAGATAACCGATGATTTCTGAAATAGGAAGGAAAGCCATCTCAGGTTTTTCTGCTATGGGAAATAACTGTTCCGTAATCCTTAGCAGTGATTGAGGTTCCCCTAAAAACCGCAGGACGTTATCCAAACGTTTTTCCTGATCTTCTAAATGGGATTCGGCAACTTCAGACGCTTTTTTAAATATGATACCGTGGCCAGGTAACACACATTTCGCTTTTTCTCCTACGGTCTGCATAGAATTTCGAAGTAACAACAAATTGTCGGTCCGTTTACCGCTATTTTCATCGAAAGAAATTAAAGCATTACTTGTGATGTGTTTGATGAGAACATCCCCGCCAAGCAACACCCCAGTTTCTTCCCAAAAGCCGACATGTCCCGAAGCATGACCCGGTAGATGAAGAATTTGAAAACGGTGATTGCCCGTATCCATGAATGTATCGTCTTCAAACCAAACATCCGGAATTATTTTATCGAGATAACTGCCGTACCAGTGAAATTGAGTAATGAACGTCGATACATATTGTTCCGGCAGATTATGTTCCCGGAAAAAAGACAGGAAATAGGGTATTTGGCTATTATAATCGAAATTGATATTATCGTCAGGGTGACCAAAAACGATTACATCGGATTCTTGCTGAATGGTCTTCACCAAACCGAAATGATCGGGGTGACCGTGCGTCAGCCAGATTTCATCTAAGTCTTTGAATTTCAGTCCAATTCTATATAATCCATCCTTTAATGTTTCCAATGCCTCCGGAGTTTTGGGCCCCGTATCTACAAGTACATTTTTATCATCTTTGATTACATATACATTAACATCTCCCACAGGAAAAGGTGTGGGAATCCTGATAGGATAAATAATTTTGCGGATCGGGGACTCACAAACATCTTTTTTAACAAGCATTCCAAGCGCCATAAATTAAATTGATGGGAAATAATGAGACATTTTTAATTCATCTAACTTATATAATATCTTATAATTACTATTAATAATATATATTAATTAATGAGTCTTATTACTTTTTCAAAAAACTTTATATTACCCAAAAATCATTTTTGATAGAAAAATTTCAAATCTGATTTGCTATTAAGTAGTAAGTCTCTTTATCTTTGTTGCCTGTGATTGAAACAGAGAATCGGTAGCTCAGGTGGTAGAGCAACGGCCTTTTAAGCCGTGGGTCGTGGGTTCGATCCCCACCCGATTCACCAAAAGGGTAACGGGTATTTCACCTGTTATCCTTTCTTTGTTTTAAAACGTTTAGAAGGTGGACAAAGTACATTTCTATAAATTTGGGAGAGATGATATAACCACAGAGCAATCACGGAGAGTTTTACACAGAGATAATATTTATTTCCCAAATTTACTATCGCTGTAAATAATGCTTTCCAAATGTTAACCCGAATAGTCGGTATTGATCCAAAAATGTAGGGACGTTGCATGCAACGTCCCTACCGATATTTCGTTACCTTATTTTTTCTTTAGTTTTTTATCAATCGTCGTCATCTGTTTTGTTGTGATTGATCAAATTGACAAACGCACTTCGATGCGGTGCGGGCATCACACTGTTTTCACCTTTTACTGCTTTCCAAATCACTTTGTTAAATGGTCCGTCAGGAGCTTCATCGGCATGTGAAAAATCAAATTTAGCTGACATTCTTGCTGCCGCATCATCTTTGGTATTTTTCGCATATAGATCTACTTCGTTTGGCAATACCTGATAGGGTTTAAAATCAGGTTTATTGGTGAATGATCGCCACATTGGTGTTGCAGCGGCATCATACTGACTCATCGGAGGCAGGCCAAGTATCAACTCGATCGTCCTCAACATGGAAGCGGTGGAATACATCGTATGATCAACGTAATGTCGTTTCACATATGGACTAATAACCAGTGCAATTGACCGGTGCGCATCAACATGATCAGGTCCATCCTGAGCGTCATCTTCTAAAATGAATACGGCAGATGACTTCCAAATCCGGCTATGAGAAAGGTGATCTATTAATCGACCCAACGCTAAATCGTTGTCAGCAGCGTAAGCATCCGGTGTACGTTTACCCAGTTTGGCTCCGTAGGTGTGATCATTTGGAAGACGAATTGTCTGAAACTGTGGGACTTTATTGATCGCCACTAATGAATCAAAATCCTGCTCCCATAATTTTTCGCGATGAATATCCATAATATCTAAATTAAAACCCGGATATTCTGGATCGAGATGACCTTTCAACGCCTTTAAACCTGTTTTATCAAGATAAGCGAATTCCCCATACGTTCGGTACGATACGCCGGCACGTTTACAATAATTCCAGATATAACCTTCTTTGGGAAATGCAATTTTCCGGCTTCCTTCATAATCATAGGTTCCTCCGCGACCACTATAATATGTTGGCCATGTTTTCTCTACATAATCGGTGGCATAAGCCGCCGTCGACCAATTGTGTCCGTCGGCGCTAACTTCCGCATTATCATAAAAATTGTCATAAAGCACGAAATCCTTAGTCAGAGCATGCTCGTTAGGAGTCACTTTCCGGCCAAACAGAGTTAGGGCGGAATCCCCATTCCCTTCTTTGATATCTCCGAATACCTGATCGTAGGTCCGGTTTTCTTTGATGATGTAAAAAACGTGTTTAATCGGAGAATGACCATTAATCGTTCTTGGGATCGGATTATTTTCTTCTCCTGATGCCATTTTCTCCTTTTTCTTGGTATAAGGAGTATTTTTATAAACGGCATTTGAATAAACCGACATCACCGCTTTATCCGGCATATTGATCACCGAAAGGGTTCCCCTCAACAATCCGGCAATATATTGGGTTTGTTTCGTCATTTTTTTATACGGGTTTGGCCCTTTAGGATTCGGCATTGATTTTTCCCCTTTCCCGTTTGCAACATAAATCTTGTTGTTTACAACCCGAACCGCGGTCGGATACCATCCGGTCGGAATAAAGCCGAGCGAGTAACTGCTGCCAGGTTTAGAAACATTAAATACAGCCAGGCAATCGTTGTTAGCATTTGCGATGAACAATTTCTGTCCATTTGCCGATAATGCCAATCCATTGGGTGTACTTCCTGCCGGCGACTTCGGATATAATGCCGTATTGATCGTTTCAATAACTTTTAACGTACTTGTATTGATGATAGAAACTGAATTGGAATTGGCGTTGGCAACAAAGAGATATTTTCCATTCGGAGTCATTGCCATATCATTAGGATGACTTTCGACAGAAACTTCCCCGGTTAAACGATGTTGATTGGTATTATAAACAACAATCCGGCTGCCTCCCCAAATGGATATATATAAATGCTGCTTATCGGGTGACAACAAACAGGTATAAGCCTCAGCAGGCAATTGAACCCGTCGGACGATATTACGTTTTGCAATATCACATACATATAAAGAACTGTCTTCTTTTGTAACCGCATATAATCGATTCGCGTCACTATTAACAGTGAGTCCCGCGACAGAGATCTTATTCTTAGGCCAGGGTTTGCCCAATCGAATGACTCCATCTCTCATTAACTTGCCATCCGCAACCTTGTAAATAACAATATCATCGCTATTTCCACCAGATGCGTAGAGATAATTACCATGATCTCCGAATTTCAATCCAACCCATGATCGTTTAATAACAGCCGTATCTGCTACCGTATTCGACTCTGTATTTATGAGATCGATCGTTTGCGTGCTGTAACCATTATTCGTTGCTGCTATATATTTTTTATTAGGAGAAACGGCCAGGTTCAAAGGAAGATCACCGATGTGTATACTGTGTCCCGCCGGTGTCAAAGACCATCCATTGGGTAATAAGACCCTTTTCTTATTTAGTTTATTTGCTAACTGTTTCGTCTCTTTTGTCATTTTGACTTTGGCGGCTTTATGAGAAACACACCCGGCCAAAGCTGCTAATAAAAGAAATATTAAGCCGAAAACACTACTTTTTTTCAGATAATTCATAATGATATGATATAAAAAGAATTAATTGATTTCTGTCGCTGATGACTGAAGCCAATCTAATAAATAATTTACCGATTGGCATTAGATTCTTATGTTTTATCAGGCATCTGAGTAATATTTAACATTCGATTAATCTTTCGTCTAAAATGAATATCTCATTATGGTCGTTCTTTAAAAGTAATCAGGACTTCGTAAGACTTGTGCAATAGAGAATAATATTCGATTTTACAATATCACTTTACTATTCATACCAATGTGCTCAAAATTTTAGATGAATACCTTTAGAAGTATACTTGCCATTGTTGTGGCTTTTTTAATGTTCATTATTGCGATCCCTTTGATTGCTATCTTAGTGATCATTTCGTTTGGGTATTTACAAAATTGGGTTATCGAGAATTTCGGTAAGATTATTGGCCGGGGCGTTTTAGCAACAGCCGGAATCAAAATGGATATCAAACAAATTGGAGAACCTGTTGACCAACCTGTGATTTACCTTATTAATCACAGTTCCACATTGGATATGTTTGTTATCATCGGACTGGGATTGCCGCGTGTTCGTTTTCTGGCTAAATATGAACTCCAATTCAATCCCATATTTTACTTAGTCGGGAATCTGACCGGGCAAATATTTATTGTTCGACAAAAATCAGAAAAGGCGATTCAAAAGATTAAAAAAGCGTACAAGAAAATTAAACGGAATCGACTTTCCATTCTCGTTGCTCCGGAAGGGTCCCGAAAGCACGAAGGAATTATTGGACCTTTTAAAAAAGGGGCCTTTCGGATGGCTATGGATTTAAATTATCCGATTGTTCCTATTTATACGGCGGGTGCTGATGAACTCTGTGAACGCGATTCCATAATCACTAAACCCGGAATCTT